>DATNPT010000030.1:0-2711 GCA_036703075.1 Chroococcales cyanobacterium | reverse complement strand
GCCGTTGGACAGATTCACGTTGACTTGCCTGTGACGATGCAGGCGCATTCATCTGCTGCACAACCTTTGCTGCTACCCTATCCGCTTCCTGCTCGTACTTGTCTCCTGGCTCTCCAATTGTGAGTTTTGGTTGTACGCGCTGTCGGCTGCTTCCAGCCAATAGCTGAGTAGTCGCCCGATTTCCCATCGTCTTCTGAAGTGTCAACACCTCATTTGAACTCAACGAACTGGGGTCATCTTTTGCTCTCTGGATCAGCGTTGCTGGGTGCATCCCATTCACCGACGATGCTGTTGTATAGGTTCTCTGTTCTTGCTTTGCTAGAGGTTTATTGCCTTTCTGCGATATCTGCCTCTGCTGACGGTGAAACATTATTTTCTCTCCTGATGTGGATTGGATAACTTATTTTTTAGCCATCGCTTAAGCAAGGTAGTAAGCTGATGTGCATAAAACATTGCTTTGCTAGGCTTTGGGAAGTCAGGAGCCAGAATTCTAAATTCAGCTATACTCCTGACTTCTGACTCCTATCAAAAATGCAACTGGAATGCCGATTAGCCTATACAGTCGCATAGACTTTTGCTTCCCAGGGATAAAGCGGTTCTTTACCTGCCCACCCTTCAGGAACATCTCGATTGTGCGTAATTTCACGCCACCGTTTGCCTTCAGGAAGATTGGGCCAGTTTTGAACCAGATACTGAGAATTGGAATTAGTTGGATCGGCAGTACCCCAATCAGAGAAATTGGCGACGACAACAACAAGGTCATCTCCTGCGCCACGTTGCCAGACAATAACTCGTTTGCCCTCGTTAAAATCAACGTGGATAAAGTTCGTATTGTTAACGGCTAAAGCATTGGAAGTTTTGCGGAACTGAACCAGGCGAGTCACATAATTAAACACTCGCTGTCTCCAGGCATCATCGAGACGGCTGAAGTTCACCGGGTCTACTTGTTTGAGATAATCGCTATCTGAAACATCAGTGAATACTTGCGTATCCATCCGATCGGCAAACTCTTCGCCCGCGAGAATCATAGGTATACCCACAGCCGTTAGCAAGCAAGCAAACGCTAACTTAATCCGCTGTTCTTTTTCAGAAATTCCCGCAAAATCCAGCCAGTTATAGAGTCGCTCATTACCTTCCCCGCCAACATCGTGAGAAGTGAGGTAAATAACGGCTTGAGTACCATCCTGGAAGCCCAATAACCGACAATCAATCATCTTACGGACACTCCATTCAAAGCTGGGTTCATTCCACCAGTTATGTCCCAAGATTATCTGCCGAACAATTTGCTTGAACTGTTCGTGCCACATCCCATCTAGGCGTTGTTGATTAATCAGCGCTAAAGGTTCGCTCAACTCTTCACCAACTACCAAAAAATTATCGTTTCGTCCGCCCCGTTCCAGCCAAAACCTACGCGAAAAATCTTTAAGTTCTTGCAAGAAATCGTAGTCATTGATGTTGTTTACGCTGTCGAGGCGGAGTCCATCAATATGAAAGTAATCCATCCAGTGATAGATGCATGCCTTCATGAATTCCCGTGATGGGTAAACGTTGGTTGTCTCTCCAGTAATCGGGCTATACCCTTGGACAAAATAGCGATACTTCACTAAATCTCCACCAAAACCATCCCGCCCAGTCTGTTCTGGGTCAAAGTTGGCATCGCCTGGATTGCTGTATTTGACCAAAAAGTCGAGGTAGTTAATATTGTGATACGGCATATCTAAGCAAAATGCCATGACCGCATCTTTGAAGTAGCGAATCCCGTTTTGATGACAGGTTTTAATCAACTGAGTCAGGTCATAAGATGCCGTTGGATTGAGGTTACCTGGGGGAAAGCCGAGGTAATAGTAGGCAGAAAAATAGTTTGCCGTTCCATAGCCCCATCGGTCTGTCTGGGCACTATCGGCAGGAGGAAGAAGTTCCAGCGCATTGATGCCTAACTCCAGTAGATGAGCACGATTATTGAAGGCAGCAACGGCTGGAAAAGTTGGAGAAGATTGTTGAGGAATGAGTAGAGCTAAAACATCGTGAAATGTGCCGTTGCCAATCTCGATACCATCAACTGTTTGGGTGGAGATACGCGTCCAACGAGTCGGTAGTTCGTAGATTACGAGTTTGTTGTTAGCAGGTAGGGTTTCTGGAGCAGGATCGTTGCTCCAGTCTGCGGTTTGTTTGCCTGGATCGCAAGGGATTAACTTGCCGTCTTGATAGAGAATAACGCTGGCTGGGTCATTGCTGGAAATGCCTATCATGCCAGCAGGAACTTGTTGCGGTGTAGGGGCATAGGCACGGCGATCGATGGTATATGCCATCGGATCGGTACAATAGAGAATCTCGCTTGAGCTAGCTGGATTATAGGGGTCGGTGTTGCGAACTTTGAACCAGTAATAGTAGACTTGACCCTCTTCTAAATCGCAATCTGTGGCAGCAATTTGCCACAGTTCGGGAAACTCAGAAGGCTCGAGTGCAATTTCTTTGAACTGGGAGATGGGTTGAGTGGTGGCTCCAATAAAGAGCATGGGAGTTGGATCTGTAGCACCCGGTCGCCATAAAATAAAGTGCGTTTGTTTGCGCTTCAGGATATCGACGCTGGGTTGAGAAACTGACGTATCTGTGCGATCGCATATGGTATTGAGTAGCATAATCACCTTCAAAGAAAGAGAAATGACAATTGTTTTTTTAGAAAAACCATCCCCCCAACCCTCTTAAAAAAG
>DATNPT010000546.1:0-4953 GCA_036703075.1 Chroococcales cyanobacterium | reverse complement strand
GAGAAGTGCGCTCGCCCCAGTCACAATCAAAACCTCGACCGCCACTAGAGTACCCTGTGAATGCTTTTAACCTGAGTCAATCGGGTTGCAAACGCCAACACAGCAAGAATATCTGCTGATTCCAAGTCATCGTAATCTTCCAGAATATCGTCCTTAGTCATACCAGAACTCAGCAACTCTAGAATGAGCTCCACTGGGTAACGAAGTCCCCGAATGCAGGCCTTACCATGACAAATTTCTGGGTTGAGGGTAATACGTTGTAGCAGATTGTTTTCCATAAATCTAGATATCTATCGCTTTTTACCGCCTAAGTATTTCTCCTTTACCTTACTGAAAATCCTCTGTGTGAGTAATTTCGCAAGGCGCATCTTTGTCAGACTTTCTATAGTAGATGAATGATGTTTCTTATAATCAAAGAAATTGTTAATATCATCCAAAATTACTTGAAACCGTTGAATAATATTTTTCGATCGATACTCTTCAAGTACCTTGTCAGGCAATACAAATGATGCTGACTGTTTCAGTCTCTTCAGAATCCTCTGAACATCATACTCCAAAGAGTATCCCGCAATTTTATCGCAATTAAATCCCGGATCTAAGTAATCGGAAAGTCCACCATTGACACTAGAAAAAACATAGCAACCACACACCAAAGCTTCCAGCGGTTGCAACCCAAACCCTTCACTCACTCGCTGTTGCGCCCAATACTCAGCCGAGTCATACAGATAAACCTTAGCTCGATTGAATAGTCCCACCAAATCCTCCACATAGGAATCAACCACCACAACCTTGCACTGCTTCTGCAAGGCTGGAATCAATTCCTGAAGTAAATATTCAGATGATTTTCGCGCCTGAACCAAAACATCAATATCGCGATCGCAATTTAAATTCTGAAATTCATCAGAAATCTGATTGGGTAAATAGTAAATCAGAGAATTAGGCGACTTTTGTCCCCAGTATCCCATTGTATTTCGGCTAACCGTGATGATGGGAATAATAGAAGGAAGACTAAATCCATACCCTGCACTATGGGCATGGTAAACGACATTGTATGGCTTGAGCTTAGTTGCCAGTTTGGCAACATCAAAGCCCCAACTAATGACAAAAATTACATCATCTAAATATTTCTCTTTAAGCAAATCATCGAGGAAAAGCGTGCCTTTTTCCCGTTGACGGTAAGTGACAACATCCGCACTGCAAATTTGCTTGGCGAGATTTAGGGTTTTTAACTCTGCCCAAAGACCACCACAGGCAAATTTACCACCCGTTCCAGGAACTAAGAAATAAAGCTTCCTCAAGACATACCCTCCTCTGCTTCAAAACGGCAAACGTTGCCCCATTCGTTACGATGCCATAAACGGGTCGATCGCGTATGAGGTCGATCTTCGAGATGCGCGATGAGTAGTATCAATTTTGTAGTGCAAGTTACAGACAGATTCGACATTAACATCAGTCTTCAGCTAGACGCGATCGCAAAAATACAGCCGATATTCTGCTAATGCGGTAACGCCTCAGTCTTATAATTCGTCGCTGGAGATGGAAAAAATTTGCCAGCAGTTTGACGAACAGACCCACCGACAACTTCTCTGGTTACTCAGCCGCATCAAGCAAGCGGCACCTCAGGCGTTGGTCGTTGCTGCTTGAGAAAATATCACAATTGTTTTCGACTCTATATCTCCAGCCAAAGCCTCGCCATACACTGAAAGTGGCATTAAGATCGAGTTAATTTTTTATTAACTCCCGGTTCTTGATTTGGACAACGTGGAGTTGAAAAAGGCTCAAGGTGGTGAGATGACGCAACAATTACCTCGTCCGCACGTTCCTTCTCAGGAAGCAACCTTAGTCGAAAATGGCAAATCCCGATTAATTACTGAAGCTGGCAACGGAGCTTTGCCAGCTTCCTCAGTCAATTATCAGGTTGTTCATGCCATTCCAGGGCGGGTGCGTTTTCGCGTTCCTCGACTGCGTCATGACTCAGACTATGCCCAGCGACTGCAAACCTTGACGGAATCGGACGATTGGGTAACTGATGTAAGGATAAACCGCACGGCAGCATCGATCGCGATTACCTATCATCCCAACGAAACTGAAACAACCTCGCTTGGGATTTTCCAAGAGGTTCACCACCCGGACAACGGATCGAGAGAAAAGGCGATCGCGTCTGTACCCAAAACCGATATCTCCCATCTGACACATCTGATTGAAGCGGCTAGCACTACCATTGCACAACCAGATGTAACGCCAACATTATCCCAGCAACCAACCTCAAAAGCCGTTCACACTCGCTTGACTCCCTCACTCCCTATCCTCAGTTGCTCGTTGGACGTGCGAGAAGTCAAAGTTTCATCGGACTGCGGTTTGTTCAAGGGTAAATCTGGAAAACCGCTAATCGGGGGTGCCTTAGCTGCCAGAATGATGAAACTGCGACGAACCGAGGTTTGGTTTGAACCGAGTATTGTGGGTTTACCAGCAGTCGGTGCTAGCGTCTAATGTTGTTGTGTCACCTCGACATAAATATGCTCTAACCGCACGGGTTGACGAGCGATCGAGTCGAGGGGAATGCCATCAAAGTGGGAGAGAATTTCTTTGAGTTCTAGCGGTTGAGGCAACCAAAAGGCAAGCTCATTACCGTAGCGCCGATGGGGGAAGCCAAGGTTTTGGGCACGAGCGATCGCTTCTTCTTCTTGAGGTGTCTGCACGACTACAATCTCTTGTGCGGCGATGAGTTGGCGCAGTTGTTCCAAACTCCCTTCCGCGACAATGCGTCCTCCTTTGAGAATGCCAATTCTCTGACAAAGACGTTCGGCTTCATCCAATAAATGGGTGGTAAGCAGAATCGTAGTTCCCTGACTTTTCAGACGACGAATCAACTCCCAAATCTCATAACGTGCCTCAATATCTAAGCCAGTGGTGGGTTCATCTAAGATCGCTAACTTTGGTTGATGGACTAAAGCCACTGCAATATTCAACCGTCGTTGCATGCCCCCGCTCAACGTTTCAACTGGACTTTTCGCCCGCTCTGTTAAGTTAACGGCTTCCAAACAAGCTTGTACTTGTTTTTGTCGGTGTTGAGCATTTAAGCCATATATCCGAGCGTAAAAATTGAGATTTTCCTCACAGCTTAGGGTTTTGTACAGTAAATTTTCTTGAGGGGCGACACCGACTAAGGGTTTTGTGGCATTCGAGACGGGTTCTCCATCGATCGCGATCGTGCCACTATCCGCTTGGAGTAAATTACAAATAATGTTAATCGTTGTCGTTTTACCCGCTCCATTGGGGCCCAACAATCCATAGATTTCTCCAGGCTGGATTTGTAGTGTCAAATCCTGAAGAACTTGTCGTTTCCCGTAAGATTTATTTAACTTCTGGATGTTCAGCACTATTTCAACATCTAACCATTTTTTCTTTAAACTTTATCACTATATATTTTTTAATCCTCTCTAGGTAGCAGTCGCTGACATTAATTCAAATCGTATTCATCTAAGGTTCAGCCAGTCTTGAATTTCTTGAGCCAACCAAGCGCTCTCATCTTCACCTAAAGCACCGCCAAGCCAGTAATTTTTATAACCTGAGCGGATATTGATTTGATAAATTGTTCCCTCTTTTTGCAAGAAAACACCCAAAACCTCTCGAAGGTCTACCGTTTCTTTACCATACTTTAATCTTAATGTTTGCCGTTCAAGCTTAAGATAGTTGCGATTACCATAAAGGTGAGTTCGCTCACCAAAAAATATTGCAAAGTAGGCAACTATAAATAGCGTTAAAACACATAAAATCACAACTAACAATGTGCCTGTAATCAGGGATGCTGATGCGATGACAGAATCAATTATAACTACTGCAAGAGTTAGCAGCACTCCTCCAAATATTAGAAAAAAGGCTAGACCTAAAAGGCTAAACTGTGTCAATTTCCTCAATCCTGGAGCGGGGATACTAATTTGCAATCGATCGTCTGTTTTATTGAGCTTGATGTAACTACCATTGGGTTTGGCAAGCTTTCTTGTAGCAGGAAGCCTAACCGACGATGAGGGCAGCATTCGATCTAACTGGAGAGAATCGAGTGCTTGTCGGGCAGTGCTGTAACGTTTTTCAATCGCTATATCCGTCATCTTCTCAATCCAACCCACAAAACTGGGGTTCAAACTCACCTTGTCGCTAAACTGAATGCGAGAATCTTTTTGGGGTAAATCCGCTGGAGACGTGCCAGTCAGTAAGTGAATTAAAGTCGCACCCAAAGCATACAAATCTGAAGCTGGAACGGCTCGTCCCCAAAACTGTTCTAGGGGTGCATAGCCACTAGTACCCACTACCGTAAAAGTGACTCCCGTAACAGCAGCTTGCGCTTGTACGGCACCGAAATCCACTAAGTAAATTTCTCGATCTTCTCCAAAAATTAAATTACTCGGCTTAATATCGCGATGTAGAACAGGTGGACTGAGTTCGTGCAGATAAATCAAAATTCCTAAAATATCGGTAGCGATTTTTCGCACCTGCTTCTCGGTAAAACGTTTGCCCTGTTCTAATAATTCTTGCAGGGAAAAACCCGGAATATAATCTTGGACTAATCCGAACCAGGGAATTCCTGCTCCTGTTTGCTTATCTAAGGAGAAATAATCTCGATAGCGCGGAATGCGAGGATGATTGAGAGCTTGCAAAACTTGAGACTCGCGCTCAAATAGCTTGAGTTCTTCCCACTGCATCTGAGGACTAAATGCCAGCAGTTTGACTGTTACTAATTCGCTTGATTGTAAGTCCTTTGCCAGCCAGGTTTGGCGACCTGCGGCGGTGCGTCCTAATTGTTGTTGGAGTTGATAGCGCTCTTGTAATACTTGCTCTGCTTGTAGCATGCGATCGCCTAGACTATTAAACCCTATTTCCAGTATTTGCCAAGATTATGAGGTTTGGCAAAAGCTAGTGGTCAGTAGTTGTCAGTGGCAATTTGTCTCCCTGTGT
>DATNPT010000543.1:0-13833 GCA_036703075.1 Chroococcales cyanobacterium | reverse complement strand
GTTGCCGGATTGAAATGTTTTCCTTTTCATGAACTTCAATGATTTTCTGGCGAAATTCAATTGAATGAGGTTTCATTGGTGATTTTTAGAATTGATGCACTTGAAGTGCATTGTACCTCATAAGCATGAGAAATGCTATATCTTGGCAAGAGAGGTTTGATTACTAAAAACCCTCTGAAATTTATACCATTTATTAGCTCTAACCCTTTGATGAGAAGGCAGCCAGACTCCGTGGTGACTCCTAATTGCTACAATCCAGGGTAATTTCAATTCATCTAATGTTCTGATAAATGAGCTGGCTTCTCCATCTAATTCTCGGAGAGTGACAGAAGAGGGTTATAGCAGTCGCCAAGGCGATTAGGACAAATGCCCAAAGCTAATTGCCAAGCCCAGCTTTTGAAATGTCCTAACGGTTGTGGCGGTTGCTATATAAGCCAATATAACCAAGCGTGACAGCGTACATCTGTGCGCCCCTACCAGGCTGAACGGCTTGCATAAGTGGCACAGTACCGAGAGATACATGTAACTACTACTTAGCAAAATAATGATACTAGGTTTGATTCAAAAACCCTTTTAGTAGAAAAAATGCAGCTGCTAATGAGTACAAACTTTAACTCAGACTACTCCTATCAAGTCGGCGGTTGCTTACCTGCTGAGGCAAGTACCTATGTGAGGCGGCAAGCTGACCAAGATCTGTTTGAAGGATTGAAGGCAGGTGAATTGTGTTATGTACTCAACTCCCGGCAAATGGGTAAGTCTAGCTTGCGAGTACAGACCATGCAACGGTTGCAGGAAGAGGGGATTGTCTGTGCTGGGGTTGACCTTACCGGGATTGGCAACAAAACGATCGCTCCAGAGCAATGGTATGCCGGAGTCATTTACAGTATCGCCAGTAGTTTAGAGCTGCATGATTTTGATTTAGATAACTGGTGGACTGAACGCAGTTTATTATCTTGTGTTCAACGATTTAGCCAGTTTATTGAAGAGGTACTACTCAAGGTAATTTCACAACCTATTGTTATTTTTTTTGACGAAATTGATACTATCCTTCAGCTCGATTTCCGGAATGAATTTTTAGCAGCTATCCAAGCCTGCCATAACAAACGCGCCCAAAGAGCAGATTATAAACGCCTTACCTTCGCTCTGCTGGGAGTAGCAACACCCACCGATTTAATTGCCGATATAAACCGCACACCTTTTAACATTGGTCGGGCAATTCGATTGACTGGCTTTCAGTTACATGAGGCTCAGCCATTAGCTCAAGGACTGATTGAAAAATTCAGTAACCCTCAAGCTGTAGTGGAAAGGGTGTTGACCTGGACAGGGGGGCAACCGTTTTTGAGTCAAAAGCTTTGTCAACTACTTCAGAAATTTCCTACTGCCACACAGTTTCCCGATGAAACAGCTTGTGTGGATGAGGTAGTACGATCGCAAATCATCGAGAATTGGGAATCCCAGGATGAGCCAGAACATCTCAGGACAATACGCGATCGCGTGTTACACAGTGCTGTCCGGGTTAGCGAAGCGTTAGCGACGTTAGGAGCGTCAGCGTCTAGGCAAGGAGAATGCGATCGCATCCTGAAAAATGAGCAACCTGCCACTCACTTACTAGAACTTTATCAACAAATCTTACAGCAAGGAGAGATTACTGCGAATGATAGTTCCGAACAGATGGAATTGCGTCTTTCGGGATTAGTCGTAGAACATCAGGGTAAGTTAAGAGTCTACAATCGCATTTATCAGTTAGTTTTTAACCAAGCTTGGGTTGATAAAACATTACCAGCAGTTAGAAAACCTCAAGCTAAAGACTCTAGTATTTTATTGATTATTAAAGACCAAAAAGGACGTAGAGAATTCACCTTAGATAAGGAAGACTATTCCATCGGCAGAGACCCAAATTCCGATATCTCTATCTTTTCAGAATTTGTCTCACGCCAACACGCAAGGTTAGTACGACAACAACATTACGATGGTAGCCCATATTACCTAATTATTGATGGAAACGGAAAAGGAAACATTAGCGCCAACGGACTGTGGATAAATAGACAAAGGGTTCAATCCCATAATCTTCGAGATGAGGATGAAATTCTATTTGGTTTAGATGTTGGTGCCAAATATTACCTACTTAAGGATTCTGCACATTATCCGAGTACTGGTATTGGTGAAGATTCCACTCGCTCTGCCAATGTGGGTTAATCTGAAAATAGAGCCTATGGTGTTTATGTAGGGTAAAAAGCGGCAGAGCAGTTTTGTTTGAGAAACGTTTTACTCGGTCTTTTGTTCAAATCCAGCTGCATTTTTATGTCCACCACCACCAAATTGCTTAGCGATTTGACTGACATCAAAGTCACCAGAGCTGCGTAATCCCCATCGAGTCTTTCCTTGTCCATCCGACCACCCTACAGCACTAAACGGAGCGTCTGTGCAAAGCTTACAGAGGTAATGTCCAATATCAGAAGCCAATCCAGGTTTAGAGGTATAGACTATAGGGACTTTATATCCTCCGATTTCTTTCCAAGTGTATGCCGAAGCGATCGCTTCTACATCTCGTTGTCTTTTTTTCAGGATAGGGGTGCCAATCATCCACGCTAAGGACAGCAAGTCAGCCGAAGATTGTTGAGCGAGAACATCCCAAACTTCAAAATCTTTCTTAAAAGACCTCAGCAGGACAGAGACTTCATCCGAAAGAATCAGTTCCTTCTTCCATAAGTCTCGATCCTGGACATACCGGATCAGGGTCGGCAGTGGCTCGTTCGGGTGCCAGTACTCCCACGCCAATACTGCCCCTGATTTATTCATGTCAAACGTAGCAAAGGGCAGTCCTTGCAGGGCTTCCTGGGCTGTTTTGTGGTGGTCTAGAACGACGAGTTCGCTGGCTACCTTTTCCCAAGAGAGCATAACTTTCCTAGCATAAGAAAAGTCAACCACAAAAATGCGATCGCCTGGCTCGATACTCGGTGGTTCTTCACCATAACTTACCCCAATGTACTTAGCAGTGTCCCCCAAGACTGTCCAAGCGCAGTAAGCTGCGGTAAAGCCATCATTGCAACCTCGATGATAGAGGACTTTGGTCTTCATGAGGTTCTGTTGCTCCGCTGGTAGTGACTAGTTCTCTTATCTTCAATCGCGGCTCAAAAAATTACAACGCCTGTCTTGGTAATGAGTAAACGGGTCACTAGTCACTGTTCAGTGAAAACTGTCAACCGCACTTCCAAATCTTCACGGTTTTGTCCCCACTGCCACTGGCAAGGCTGCGCCCATCCGGACTGAAGGTAACAGAAGTCACTCCTTTTGAATGGTCAGAAAGAGTCGTAATTTCTTGTCCTGTCTGGGAATTCCACAGTTTGATCGTTTTGTCATCACTGCCACTCGCCAGCATCTGTCCATCAGGACTGAAGGCAACTGAATTCACGCCTGCAAACCAACCTGAATGACCTGTGAGCGTGCGAATGAGTTCCCCAGTCTCAAGCTGCCAAATCTTAATAGTTTTATCACTACTACCAGTAGCTAGGGTCTTTCCATCTGGGCTAAAGCTAATACCACGAACTTTACGTGAATGGCCGGATAGGGTTCGGATTTGTTCCCCAGTATTCACGTTCCACAGCATGACATTGCTGTCCCAGTCGCCAGTAGCGACTATCTGTCCATCTGGGCTGAACCTGACTACCTCAATCAGATTCGCCGCAGACATAGAACGAATTTCTTCCCTAGTCTTCCGGTTCCACAACTTAACGAGTTTATCATTGGCACCAGTAGCAAACATTTGTCCATCTGGGCTGAACACGACGCTACGAATTAGTTGTGAATGCCCAGTCCAGGTATGGACTTCTTCCCCCGTGTTCAGATCCCATAGTTTAATAATGTCACCACCGACACTAGCAAGAAGCTTTCCATCAGGACTAATGGCGATTGAGTTAACAAAGTTGGAATGTGCAGTAATGGTGCGGATTTCAGTGCCAGTACTAAATTCCCATACTTTAATGGTGTAGTCCTCGCTGCCACCAACCAGCAATTGCCCATCCGGACTGAATGTGACAGAAGTAATCCCCGAATACCAATCTGCACGTTTATCTGACTGTTCGCCGAGAGTCTGTACGCACTTCCAATTGTCAGTTTGAGTCTGAGGCGTCGGTACCTCCCCGACAAGAGGAAACTGAGGCGTCGGTGCTTCCTCGACAAGAGTTGGAAGCTGTGGCATTGGTGCCTCCTCGACAAGAGTTGGAAGCTGTGACAAAGGTTGAGAACTAGGTGTCGCCGATGGTGTAGGTATTGTGGCTGGTTGAGATGCTGTCTCCAGAAGATTCAAGTCATTGAGAACATCTACTGCGCTTTGGTAACGCCGTCTCGTGGCATGTTCCAGCATCTTATCGAGGATTAGCCCTAACTCCTCATTTACAGGGCTGCTCAGGTAATCTCGCCAAGCCCATGTTGCGTCACCAATTGAATACAACTCAATCGGATCGGTTTTAGTGAGCAGATGAATGCAGGTTACACCCAAACTGTAGAGGTCGCTGGCATACGTTCCTCTGCCCATAGCCTGCTCTGGAGCGACATATCCAGCGGTACCAATTATGGTTGCGGTTGATGGCAAACCAGAACTTGAGGCGAACTTAGCCGCGCCAAAATCAACGAGAACGAGTTGAGTGGCCTTTGTTTTCCCTTCCCCTTCTGAAGCAGAGGAGGTACCTTCTGTAGCGGGGTAAATGGTCGAGATGGTGCGCCGAATAATATTCTTGGGCCGGATATCTCGATGAATGGTGTTCCTGTCATGGACAAACTGCAATATCGGCAGTAACTCGTTCAACAGCTGCCGAATCTGGTTTTCATCAAACGGTCCATTCGATTCAAGCTCTTCGGCTAAACTTTGTCCGTCGATCACCTCTTGCACTAGATACTGTTGCTGATTCTGGGTGAAATGTGCAAGTAAGTCAGGAATCTGAGGATGATTGCCTAATTCTTCCAGGCGTATAGCTTTTTGTTGAAATAACTCCTCCGCTTCCTTTGCGTCGTCGGTACCTTGAGCTTGGGTAAAAAACTGCTTAATGATGCACTGAGGAGTGGATGGTTTGCCTTCATCCACACCTAGGAATGTTCTGTTAAGCTTACCTTTGCTGATTAATTTGAGGGAACGGTAACGATCGCCCAATAGCAACTTTGTCCCGCATCGGATGCAAAATTTAGCATCAACGGAATTATGAGGCTTCTGGCAATCAGGATTCAGGCAGTAGCTCATATCAATAAGGAATCAGCTGTTACTCGACTATAGTTCGTCTTTCCCAGAATTGCCTTCACCCCTGCTCGATCACCCTGAAGTATCACACTGTATAGTCTGAAGGACTGGGGATGGGAGGAGTTGGGGAAATGATTTTATGTACTCTCTGTCCTTCAATTCACTAACGGCGGGACTTTGTCCGCCAAATTTTTACTTCAATTCTAGGCAATTCTTACACGTTATGAGTGTATCCCAGGTGGTGGAGTTGCATTCGATAATCTGCCAGAAATCTCATGGCGCAACATGTCCTGCTGTTGAGCACTTTGCAAAACAACACCGACTTGATTGTTGAAAATCTCCATATACCTACGATCGCGTTCGTTAAAACTCGCCTTAAACTGGTCGGGAACGCTGGGCCAGTCAGCACGGTTATACTCGGAAAAATTGCCCGATTTGCGTTTATTGACCAGTTGAGTGACACCTAGCAACTCACCATCCGGATTCAATACAGGCATGCACAGCAAGCTACAGGTTCGATAACCCGTTTCGCGATCGGTCTTTTTGGCATTCAGAGCATTGGGATGATCGTATAAGTCAAACGGTACAATCGTTGCTTGACCCAATTCGGCGACTTGACCGACAAACCCAACTCCAAACTCACAGCGCACTTCCCCTAAACCCGGAAGTTCTGTCCACAAATCTCCCCGATCGCGATCGACAAACCACAGGCTACTTCGGTCAGCATTGGTCAGCTTTGTAGCTGCCTCCATCACATGGTGAAGGATTTCCTTCGGATGCCAGCTACTCTGGTTGACTGAACTAATCGCTGACCAGAGTACATCAATCGCTCGTTGCCCTTGAATAGTCTGGATTTCTCGATGAAATGATTGGAACCCTTCGAGGATGGGTACGAGCGATTCGGCTCGTTGTTCTAGCCGAGCTTCATCATCTCGTGTAAATCCCCTATGGTCAATATGTTGAGATAAAGGGGCTTTAACGTTAATGTCATCCTGTAATTTATTGAGTAATTCAACCAGAGCAACGAGCTTACCCGTTTGATTGTACAGAGGAAGAGTTAATGTACTATAAATCGGATAGTTAATTTTTTTATCATCGAGCGATCGGATTAATAAAGATGACTTGCGAGCAAGTGTTCCTACTTGAGCGATCGCTCGTCTAGATTGAGATTCAATCATTACCTCTGTGCCACCTTCACCGATAGGCAGATGCACCTCTCTAAGATTGTCTTCTTGTTCATCTGTCACTAGCGTCCAGTATTGAGTTTTATCGCTATTCAAGAAGAAAATAGCCGTGCGATCGGCTCCAATTAATTTACCAATCGATTGACTAGTAAAGTTGAGCAGACTGTAGAGGGTGTTATAGAGGGCATCATCACTCTGGTTACCTACCGCCTGACTTAGCATAGATAGGGTATTATGAACCCCTTCTTTTGGTTTAATCTCCGCTATTTGTTTGAGAGTTTCGTGCGTTTTGGCATACTGAAGGATAACACCAGCTCGCTCATTGAAAACTTGCATCGATTGGCGATCGTTTTCATCAAAGCTAGCCTTGAATTGCTCAGGTGCTTGCGGCCAGTCGGCAGGATTATAATCTGAAAAATCTCCCGGTTTGCGTTTATTAACGAGTTGAGTGACACCCAGTAACTCGCCATCCGGATTCAATACGGGCATGCAGAGTAAGCTACATGTCCGATAACCTGTTTTGCGATCGGTTCCTTTGGCGTTTTCTGAATCAGGATGAGCATATAAATCGAAGGAAATATTTACAGGTTGACCCGTTTGAGCCACTTTACCGACAAAGCCGACTCCCAACGCAACTCGGAATTCCTTCCAGGAACCATTGGCTTGGGGAATATTCGTCCATAATTTATTACTGTCGCGATCGACTAACCATAGGGTACTGCGATCGGCGTTCATGAGTTTCTTGGCAGCATCCATCACCCGTTGGAGGATTTCTTGGGTATCTAAACTCGCCTTGTCAAGAGAGCGCGTCGCTTCGGCAAGTGCCGCCGTTGCCCGAAGCTTTTTGGTTGCTTTGTAACAAGACTGACAACTTTCTAAGGTTTTACGAATAGGAGGAACTAGGTTAATTAATCGTTCTTCATCTTCTTGGGTAAACCCATGAACATCGATTTCCTTATGCCAGTTATTCTCAGCATTTTTTATCGTCCGAAACTTATTCAAAAACTGGACGACTGCAACCAGTTCTCCAGCTTCGTTCAAGATGGGAAAGGCTAGAATATTGTGAGTGTAATAGCAATATTTCTTATCATGTCCTTTGACGAGTTCAGAGCGCGAATCTTGATAGACGTTAGCTGGAATATTAATTGCCTTCTTGGTTTTAGCAACTTGACCCGCAATCCCTTCTCCTAAACGAACCTGAATATCTAAAAACTTCCCTCCTTCATTCTCGGCAACAATCGACCAAAGTTCTGTCTGCTCTTCATTGAGTAAATAGATAGTCGTGCGATCGGCACATAACAAATCTCCTATCTTTAAGGTAATAGCTCTCAGTACTTCATAGAGTGCTTCTTCAGACCCTTTCCCTTCAGTAACGTTGGCAAGCTGAGTAACTAAAAGTTTTCTTTCTAATTCATCTAAAACTTTATGAAATTCATCATCTCCCTTCGGGTTAGGCTCTAGATCGAGCAGTACCTTTTCCACCCAATCTCGGTTAAAGACAGATTCATAAATTCGATTGCGAACTTTTAACTGGCCCTGCTGCTTAGCGACTAAACCTGATAATCGCAGTTCCATCTGTTGAGGGGTATCATCAGCAGCTATACCATCCTGCTGTAAAATTTGCAGATATAACTTCACAAGTCTATTACTACGTTTCCCACTCCGACAGAGTCGCTCGCGAATCGTTCGCAAATGCTCGGGTTCATCGTGGCTGTCCCAATTTTCAATTAAACGCGATCGCACTAATTTTTCGACCCACTCCGCTTCTTTCCCTCTAATCGGCGAATCCTCAGCATCAATAATCAATTTACAAACCTTTTGAGTCAGGAACGGCTGTCCTCCCGTCCAAGCCAAAACAGCCTCGAGTAATTTTTTATAGTTTCTAGATTTTACTTTTAATCCTTGAGCAAGCGGTTTAGCTTCATTGAATTGGAAGCCATTGAGTTCAATAGCCTGACCAAAGTTAAATGGAGGACCGTGGGCTTTGTCTCGAATCAAATCGGAGGGCGATGCTACACCTAAAATGGCAAACGTCAGACGGTTGTATTCGGGTTGATAAGCACGGTTCTCATGGCACGCTCGAATTAGACCAAAAAAATCATTAACGGGAAATGGTAATCTAAGAACGCTATCAACTTCATCTAGAAAGATAACGATACTTTTTTCCAACAATAATGGATGCTTGAGGAGAACTTCCTTGATGAACCGATCTAATCGCTGGATAGCAGGCAGTAATTCGTACTCGCGCCACCAGTGATTAAAATCACTAATTTTAGGAAGGAGATTAAAACTTTTCGCTAGCGTAGAGGTGATGCTGGCATAAAATTGACTTCTGGTAATATCTGGACTGATAATCTGCGTGAGGTCAATTGCCGCACAAGCAACACCTGCCTCCTGAAGCCTCCTCATCGTCTGCACGCGCAAACTCGATTTGCCCATTTGCCGGGAATTGAGTACATAGCAGAATGTCCCGGCGTGTAGATAGTTAGACAGATCGCGATCGGCTTTTCGCCAGACATAGGTAGGGGCTGCTTCGGGTAAACTTCCTCCGACTTTATATTCGTAAGTCATATCTAGTTGAATACTCCAATGCCAAACGATCGCTTTTTAAAACTTACTGCCTTTTGTCTAGGATTATTACTCTCGCTTGTTGCTCTTACTCCACAAGCTCTAGCAGGGCGTTATGTTCTCAATCAAACACCTGAAACCCTTCAGCGTTACTTCGGTCAGTCGCTCAATCAAGTAACATACACCCTTAACTATCCCACCCAAGATTTGCAGCGTCTGTTTCCCGATTTTCCCAAACAGGGAAACTTTAAAATCACGTTTGTTAATAATAAAGCGCAAAAAATAGAACTTGAACCGAATCTAGCAGGCGGACAGGGAAATTTTTCCTACGATTCGGCTAAATTTTTTGAATACATTTTTGGCTACAAACCTCCCATTAATAAGGTGATAAACGAGAGTGGTGGGGAAGGCTTTAAGACGTATGAAGTCTGTTTGGGAGATGGGGTAGCTACATCTTATACAATCAGCGCTCCAGGCGCTCTTTTTATTAGTTTGTACTACAAAAAGGCTTGCGAACCCCCCTACAAATAAATGTGCGGGTAGAGATGGGGGACTCCCTACTCTTGCCGAGAACATGTCTAGGAGTTAGATTTTTAGTTTCTTAGCGAGGTAATCCTAATCTCCACAGTGAAGTATTGCTGCTGTGGAGGTGAGGCGATCGCTCAAATTTTGAATTTGTGGCATGAGGAGTTGAACGTTGATGAAAAAGATGCATTGCTTGGGTCAGTCGGTTAATGTTTTGGCAGTGATGGCGATCGCTACGACTGGAATGAGTATTCCTGCTATTGCTGGTAGTGATATCTCGACATCTCAAGAGAGCTTGAAACTAGCACAAGCCTCGCTGGTAGGACAGTGCCGTGCGGCAAAAATACAAGTCCCTGTTTTCAGGTCGGCTACTACCACTAGTGAGGCGGTAAGACTGCTGGCTGCCAATGAGCAAGTGGCGCTGGCAGATATTGCTGTTGACACCAATGGCTTCATCAGCATTAGTTCTCCTGTCGTAGGATATGTGCAAGCTATCAACCTCAAGCCCTGTGGTGATAGCGCTGTAACCCCTCCCAGTAATGTCCCCCCTGCCAATCAAGACCTGTGCCGCCGAGTTGCTCGACCATCGCAAGGTTTGGCGATTCGCAGAGAACCGAGTACCGCAGCAGCTCAGGTTGGTGGAGTACGTTATTTAGGACGGGTTACTCTGACTACTAGTCCTGCAACCATCAAACGAGCGGATAATCGGGACTGGGTAGAGATTTCCTCCCCTGTCAGGGGTTGGGTTTCCAATGGTTTTATTACTGAGCCAAAAAGCAATTTGGTTTACTGTCAGTGAGGTGTCATTCGCTGGCGACGAGAGGGGTAGAGAGTAGATTGCGATCGCGTTTTAGCTGACCTCGATAACTGGAGTTCACTCATCAGCCTGGGGTTTAAGCTCCAGGCTAATCCCTATGCTACCGTTAGTGGTTAAGGGTTAATGGTTAGTGCGAGGCGATTGATTCATATTTTTGGCTTGATACACAAGAAGTCCCCGACTAACCACTAACCACTTAAAGTACTCTCTATCTCCGAGAGCAAACATAATTCCCTGATAATTTGGTACCTTGAGCCGGAATTACAACGCTTTCATTATTAAAATCTAGCGTTATGATTCTTCTATTGTTGTTATCAAAAGCAGACATTCTGTGGACTTGATAGTCACTTTTATTATTGCAATCTATTGATACATAAGCGACTAATTTACTAACTAAAAAGTTTTTTCCTTGATTGCTAACTCTTAGCGGTTTGGTGTAAACCAGAGATAGCCAGTAGTAACGAAAACTTCTAACAACTTTAATGGAAGTACTATCAACGAAATATACCCCTTGAAGACCATTTTGCTCTACCCTAAGGGTGGCAATTCTCACCCAACGCGCAGGAGGAGCAGCTAAGACGTTAATACTATTGAGGAAGAAGCAGAGACTAGTCGTTAAACCAATAGTCGCACCTAATAATTTCTGCATTTGATTATCTGATTTTTTCTATAACAGTTCTTAACGCCTAATCTCAAGAATTACGCATGTTTTTACAAAAATTTATACGTTGCTCCTTGGCAGCTAAGCTGATAGCATCTAATAGGCATAATTTGGACGGGCTTTCCGGCCCATCCCACAGGAAATAGTCTAAACACCAACTTGCAAGTTAACTGCGCGACAGCTTAGTCAGAAAAGAGCGATCGCGCAAAGCATTCCAATGTAGCGATCGCTTTTTCTCTCCCACTTCTACCGCCTACGTCCATACTTCTCTTTAATGCGCCGTACCTGTTCGAGGAACTGAGTGCCTTTTTCAGGGTTAACCATAGCGACAAAATTCGCGAAGCCTTGGATTGAAGCCATTACATCCGACGAGTTCCCCCAGTGCTTACCTTCTGGGCCTTCTTGCTCGATCTGATACAGTTCTTGGTTATTAATTGTTGAATTGTTGTAGAAACGCAACTCTAAACTAGCCCGACTTTCTTCAGTGCGACTTCAGCCGCGTGTTTCTCAGCATCCTGTTTGCGGCGACCTTTGCCAACACCGTAAACTTCACCATTGACGCGCACTTGGGCCGTGAACTCTTTAGCATGGTCTGGGCCAGACTCATCAATAATAAAATATTCTGGGTTTTGAACAAATTTTGCCAATGCCCATTGCTGAAAGCGACCTTTGGAATCTATAAGACTTTTAGGATCGGCATCAGACTGAGGAAAAACGATGCTGTCAGCCACAGCCGTAAATAGTGGTTGGACAAACTCCCGGACAGCTTCAATTCCTGACTCTAGAAAATAAGCAGCGATATAAGCTTCAAAGGTATCGCTAAGCAACGAAGGATTTTCGCGTCCTCCTTCTTTAATTGCACCTTTACCCAATCGTATCAGTTCACCGACGCCAAGTTGAGTAGCGAACTTTCCTAATTGCTTTTCATCGACCAAGTTAGAGCGCAGACGGGTTAGCTGAGCTTCACTCATCTCTGGATAACATTGATAGAGAAGCTCTCCCACTACAAAACCTAGAACGGCATCACCCAAGAATTCTAATCGCTCGTTATGTTCGCCTGCATCAGGATGTTCGTTGACATAAGAGCGATGGGTAAGGGCTCTAAGTCGAAGTATTTCATTTGTAATGGTCGGAAGTTCGCGCATTTCTTGTATTTACATCTCTATAGGTAATCTGAGACTGAATAGAATTAGTTTGAGGCTTCTTCTTACCCACAACTAACTCAGGCAGTTTGTCTACGAAGTAGAAGTCTTCACCAGCAAGTTCTTTTAGTCTTTGTTTGACATTACCTAATTGAGCAAAGATTATGACTTTTTTTCCTAATTTTTGCAGAATGCGAACCAGTTTTACAAAATCTCCATCTCCTGATACAAGGATAACTATGTCAGGAGACAGAGAGTGGTCGATATCTTCAATACAGTCAACTATCAATTGATTGTCGGCACTGTTCTTTAGAGGGCAAGGAACATCAACACAGCTAAAACCAAGATTCTTTAGCTTATCCTTTGCAGAATCCTGGTTTTTACACTGTGAGTTATAGTAAACCTTTTTGCCAATCAAACGTCCCTTAGATTTGGCAAAAGCCAGCAAGAAATTGGCTAGATTTTGAATCAAGTAGACGTTTTGAAGATCGCAGTAAATTGAAACTTTTAGTTTCTGGTGATTCGTTTGTCCGTCTAAGGCTAGATGAATGTCTTGCATTGTGCTATGTCCTGGTTACAAATTGTTGACCGGACAGCATTGGTAAACCACGCATCTAGCGGCTGCGAAGAGTTGCTCAAGGAATCCTCAAAAATTGAGCTTCCTCTGTACAAAACTCTTGACCTGGCAACTGATTTGGTTATAGTCTCAGCTTCAGGATTCAAAGAGTCTTACCAAGTATCAGAATTAACCTGCTTGCTGACTATTTAGTCAAATACAGCGTCATTCTTCCGAAAAAATATAGTCAGTAAATTAACTTGTATTAGCTAAATGTTCAGCTAACAGGTTAGCTCTGACACTTGGTAGGACTCTATGAATCCTAAGGCTGAGACCGCAACCAACATCATGCGCTTTAGAATGCGGAGCTGTTTGCTGTCTGTATCTTTATTAGCATAATACAGACTTAGTGTCAATATTTTTGAATGGCTGAGGCGCGATCGCTAGTTCTCATAAGGACTACCATCTTTGTGTAGGAAAACCCATTTACCAGAGTCATCTTTTGCTATTAGGTCATCATCAGGGTAATTCCCGCTATCGTTAGGAGTGCGATCGCCTATTTCCAAATAAACCGCTACACTACTAGAACGATTAATTAAGTGATGCCCATTCGCCTCTCCTGCCGGGAAACCTGCTGCCATTCCAGGTTTCAAGATTTGCTCTCCGGCATTTGTGACTAACGTAACTTCGCCTTCCAAGATGTAAACGAGTTCATCCTGTCTGCTATGCCAATGCCGCAATGCCGAACGACTTCCCGGTTCCAGTTTGACGAGATTTACGCCGAAATTTTTTAACCCAGCAGCATCTCCCAGACGCTTTTTCGTTCGTCCTGCTACGAAGGATTTAAAGGGTTCGGGGTAATTTGTTCCTGTGCGATCGGGTACTTCTTGAGGATCGATAATCATATCAAACGTCCTTTTGTTGATAATGCTGGATAACCTGCTGGATAAATGTTTGCCAGGTTTCATTCGGCGTCCAAATTTGGTGTAAATCCTGCTTGGCCTGTTCCTCGCTAATGCGATCGCGAATTAGACGATAGAGATAGATAAACGCTGAAACTCTCATATTCGCAGCGCAGTGGACAAATACAGGTTTATCCTGATTCGCGTCCATAACTGAAAAGAAACGGCTGATATCCTCAAGTGTGGGG
>DATNPT010000269.1:0-7047 GCA_036703075.1 Chroococcales cyanobacterium | reverse complement strand
GTATTAGTACCGAAGCCTGGGGATATCGTCCTTTCTATCCTCCCCACTTGGCATGCCTACGAGCGTTCAGTCGAGTACTTTATTCTCTCCCAAGGCTGTACGCAGGTTTACACGAACCTCCGCAACGTTAAAAAAGACCTGAGAGACTTTAAACCGCATCTGATGGTCGGTGTACCAAGATTGTGGGAATCGATTTACGAAGGGGTGCAAAAGCAGTTTCGCGAACAACCTCCCAGTAAGCGGCGGCTCGTGCAAAACTTGCTCTCCCTCAGTCAACGCTATACTGAAGCGCGACGAATTGCACAGGGATTGAGCTTAGAGCACCTGAACCCATCGAGTCTCGAACGACTGCGGGCTAGCGTGCAAGCAGCCGCTCTTTGGCCGGTTCACCAACTAGCTGATAAATTGGCTTATCAAAAAGTCCGTGAGGCAACAGGGGGACGGATTAACCAAGTCATCAGTGGAGGGGGTTCTCTGGCAAGACACTTAGATGATTTCTTTGAGATTATCGGTGTAGAAGTCTTGGTGGGCTACGGCTTGACAGAAACCTCTCCAGTGACTAATGTGCGGCGTCCCTGGCACAACTTGCGCTTTACAGCCGGTCCCCCCATGCCTGAAACCGAAATCAAAATTGTTGACCCCGAAACCCGCAAACCTTTACCTACAGGGGAACGCGGTCTGGTTCTAATTCGCGGATCGCAGGTGATGAAAGGTTATTATAAAAATCCAGAAGCCACAGCGAAAGCCATCGATCCAGAAGGGTGGTTTGATTCGGGCGATTTAGGTTGGGTAACATCTCAGAACGATCTAGTGTTGACGGGACGGGCAAAAGATACGATTGTGCTTACTAATGGAGAGAATATCGAACCCCAGCCCATTGAGGATGCCTGTTTGCGAAGTGATTATATTGACCAGATTATGCTTGTAGGACAAGATCAGCGATCGCTTGGTGCGTTAATCGTTCCCAATCTCGAAGCTCTCCAAGAGTGGGCTGCCTCTCAAAATCTGCAATTGCGTCTTCCCGATACTAGTGAAAAACAGAGCCAAAATAAGCCCGCAGAGGAATCCCAGACAACTATCGACCTAAATAGTAAACCCGTTCAGAGCTTATTTCGCACTGAATTGAACCGGGAAGTCCAGAATCGACCAGGATACCGCCCGGACGATCGGATCGGTCCTTTTAAGCTGATTTTAGAACCGTTTTCTATTGAAAATGGCATGATGACTCAAACGCTAAAAGTTCGGCGACCTGTCGTCTTCGATCGCTATAGCGATACTATTGACGGGATGTTTGCCGATTCGGGGCGATAAGGTGAGAGGGTGGCAAGGTGAGGACAAGTCACTCTTAACCTTTACGTCCTCCCCTTTGGGTTATCCTATTGAGTTTGAACCTTTAGACTTTCAATTCTACCTAGCACAACCTAAATATGGAAGAATCAAACATCCTCCTGAAAAGACCCGTCAATATCAAAGCCATTGTCACGCCTCGCTGGAAGGAGGAGGTTCAGCAACAACTACAGACGCAGATTAACCAAATTGACGCTCAGTTGCAACAACTAGATATGCAGGGGCAGCGAGCGATCTCGGAAATTCAAAAGCAAAGCTTGCAACCCAGCAGTCCTCAAGTTGTGCAACAAGTTGAGAACATTCAAATTCAGGTCAACCAAAAGAAAAGCGAACTCCTAGAGCAGAAAAATCAACAGCTACAGCAACTGCAACAAGTTCAGATGCTTGAACTGAACCAAGAGGTGAATCAAGGTCAGCTAGAGAGCTTTTTCCGAGTCGAAAAGGGAGACAATCTAGTACAGAAAATGAATGTCGAAATACTTCTGCGTGATGGAATTGTAGAAGAAATTCGTGGTGATATTTAGTCGGTGTCAACATGCTGCCATCTATACATAAGAAAGTAGGTATGGAAAAGTTGTTAGTTCACTGTTTTTAGCTGTTTCATTCTTATCCCCAGACTAAATCAAAGATTTGGTGCTGGGAGAGTGTCACCGGTTATATAGCGTTTCTCTATTTGGTGAGGTACAAAGTAGTTGGCTTTAAGGCAGAAGGCTCCAGGGCAGAATTTGAGTGTACTCCACCTATTTGAGAACCGCTATATAGGTATCAGTTGAATCAGCTAAAGCCTTTTAAGTAGGTCGGCATTAATACTTGTCGTTGAGGCAAAGCAGAGGGCAGAAGATTTTAGTCTCTTAACACTTATTTACATGCCTTTGTTTATTTGTGCCTACCTACTGAGGAGAAAAGTTTTTAGCTGTTCTTCCTGTACGAGCGCAAGCGATCGAGGGGGCTCTACTTTGTTTTTCTGGGTAAACTACAAGCAACGTTCTGTTGACCAATCTTGATGGCCGCGTTCTGGGTGGCATTTCACCTGAGAACCAGCCCAGAGGATTTTCCACGGCTTGCCAGCTTGAGCAGTTGGATTTTGTTGTAATTCAACTCGGTATCGGATTGCCCCAATCGAGTCATCTGCCACACCCGTCTGAGTAATCGTAACAATTGCCCGATCGCGTTGAGGATAATCGACTGTCACGTCTTGCGAACCGCCCTCGGACTCAATGTTGCCGAAGGCAGACAGCGCGATAGCTTTAGGATTGGTACCAACGAGAGCATTGGGTGCAAATTGTGCAAGCGAAATCGGCTGGTAGTTTTGCCGCTCAGCCGGGATGCGATCGCTAACGAGTTGAGCTGTTAAGCTAGACGGAGGAACAGGTGATGGATTGGCACGGAGCAATCGCTGACTACCACAAGCACTCAAGGATATCGCTGCACCCAGTAGCATCACGAGGAAAATTTTCGGGTTTCTAGGCATGAGACTCAACAAGGGGCTACCTCTTCGTGGAAGGCACCATCCCATCCTTGAAGGCATCAATCTGTAAAATGTTCCCCGTACAAGACTAAAATTGAAACTCTTAGCGACTGCCATAGCTAGAAGTTAGAAAAGCGTTTTGGGGACGTAATTTTTTTTTGAACTATCCTCCCTCGGATAGTTTGAGAGGGATTCCTCAAGCTACAATGCAAGCTGGCAAAAAAAGTTCTTATACCCTTACTCTAAGTTGATTCGGAAGACCACCACATGATCCACGAAGTTTTCATGCCCGCCCTCAGCTCCACGATGACCGAAGGCAAGATAGTTTCCTGGGTTAAATCCCCTGGCGATAAAGTTGAAAAAGGCGAAACCGTGGTAGTGGTGGAGTCGGACAAGGCCGATATGGACGTTGAGTCCTTCTATGAAGGCTATCTGGCTATCATCACGGTACCAGCCGGTGAATCTGCTGCTGTCGGTGCTGCCATCGCTTTATTAGCCGAAACGGAAGCTGAAATTGAAGACGCTAAACAGCAAGCGGCAGCTCTGGGGAAAGAATCATCTGCTACCCCAGCTCAAACGTCAACGGCACCCGCACCAGAACCGGCACAAGTCACCTCATCTGTAGCTCAAGAAGCACCACAGGGACGCAATGGCAGAACCATTGCTTCACCCCGCGCTCGTAAATTAGCCAAAGAATTAAAGGTCGATCTGAGCAATCTAACAGGCAGCGGCCCTTACGGGCGGATTGTTGCCGAGGATGTAGAAGCGGCATCCGGTAGAGGTGCTACACCCGCACCTGCCCCAGCTGTAACGACAACCGCGCCGGTTCGGACACCAACCACAACTGCACCTGCAGCCAAGTCTACACCTGCAGCAATACCAGCCGTTCCCGTCGCTGTTTTAGGTGAAGTTGTACCGTTGAATACGCTGCAAAATGCGGTGGTACGGAATATGGTTGCCAGCCTTGAGGTACCCACCTTCCACGTTGGCTACACCATCACAACCGACGAACTGGATAAGCTCTACCAAAAAATCAAGTCGAAAGGCGTGACGATGACGGCACTGCTGGCAAAAGCGGTGGCAGTGACGTTGCAAAAACACCCCCTTGTGAATGCCAGCTACTCAGAACAAGGCATTCAGTATCACAGCGGAATTAATATTGCTGTCGCTGTCGCGATGCCGGGTGGGGGACTAATTACGCCAGTGTTGCAAAGTGCTAACCAAGTGGATATCTACTCCCTGTCTCGCAGTTGGAAAGACTTGGTAGAACGCGCCAGACTCAAGCAGTTGCAACCAGAGGAATATAGCTCTGGAACGTTCACCCTATCGAATTTGGGAATGTATGGGGTTGACCGCTTTGATGCCATCTTGCCACCGGGACAAGGGTCAATTTTAGCGATCGGGGCATCTCGTCCGCAGGTTGTGGCCACTGAAGACGGACTGCTCGGTGTACGGCGTCAGATGCAGGTGAATATTACCTGCGATCACCGGATTATCTACGGTGCTGATGCGGCGGCGTTCCTGCAAGACTTGGCGAAGGTGATTGAAACTGACGCACAATCGCTGACTCTCTAATATCTTGGCGTACAGATGAAGGCGATCGGGGAAAGGGTTGAAGCGATCGCCTATCGTCTTATATTTAATAAGTTGCTTGTAATCGGCTGAGTAAATAGTCGCCTGCCGTAATCGGAGGATAAAGTGGGGGGCGCTCGGGTTCTTGGCAACTTTCTAGGCAGGCAATTTCAGTGTCATCATTTGGATGGCAGAAAAAGGCAATCGAATATCGTGACTGTTTTACGCGATCGCTTGTGGGAATCATCACCCGATGTTTGGTAGAACAGAATACATGATTCGTCCACCGTTGCATTAAATCTCCCGTGTTGACGATAATTGTACCGGGAATGTAGGGCGCAGCAATCCATTCCCCTTGCGTCGTGCAAACTTCTAAACCCCCGACTTCATCCTGAAACAAAAGCGTAAAACTACCGTAGTCGGAATGCTCGCCTGCACGCACTTGTTCGGGTTTAGGAGATTGTGTTAAAGGCGGATAGTGAAGTAAGCGAAGGGTGTGCTGCTGCTCGCTATGCCGATCTACGAAAAAGGACTCTGGTAGCGAAAATGCGATCGCGAATGCTCGACATATCGCATCAGCCACCTCAACACAGGCTTGGTAAAACTTCAAAACGGTGGCGCGGAAGTTATCTCGTCCTGGAGGCCACTGATTCAAAACTAAAGAATTATTGTCCTCTTTACTGCTCTCATCAGGATTGGCTTCTTTTCCTATATTGAAGGCTTCTTTTAAATCTCCTGGCTTAGCTGGATCGAGGCGTTCTCGTTCAACACCGACATAGCCCCGATTACTGAATTCATTAGACCACGCAAGCTGGTTTTTGACCGTATAGGGAAGGGCAAAAAACTGCTGGCTTTCCGCGAAGATTTGGTCAATCACGGCTAGAGGAATACCTGGATTTTTCAGGTACATAAACCCAATTTCATGACACGCCTGATAGATTTGACGGGCGACGGCTCGCTGCTCCTCAGACTTACCACTGATAAAGGGTTCAAAATCGATCGCTGGAATTTTCGCCCAAGTAGCAGACAAGTGACTATCCTCCCTTAGGTTTTGTAACTTCTAACTTGTGTCGATGCCTCTAGTATCAAGCCACTTATCCTATTCTTTGCCGAGGAAATCTAACTTAATCTCAACTTAAGAAAAACTTAATTTTTATTAGGTAACTTGATTTTGTAGTGTGAGGAGTTCGTTATGGAAGTTTTTCAGGCAGCTTTCGTCGCTCTACTTCTGCTACTTATTGGAGATTTTCTCTCTACGTTCCTATATCACGTACCAGAACATATTTTTGGCAAGTTTCATTCATTAGTTCACCATGGTAAGAATCGTAGTTTTATTCACTATGCGGTCTTAACCAAAAATCCACTGGTTTTAATTGATGGATGGCTTGGTGCTCTTCCTTATTTCATTTTTGTTCCTTGGTTATGGGCGATATCTCCTGTAGGTACTATTTGGGGAATTTTACTAGGTGAACTGCATGTCATCTGGAGACATGTTTCTATCCTGGAATGGCAAACTCCTGAGCCAATTGAGCGTATCTGCAATTGTTTATGCATCACGACTCCTGAACGGCACTGGCTACATCATCAGAATGCGAAGGTGGCGTATGGGGATATTTTCACGTTTTACGATCGCCCTGTAAGAGCATGGTATCGGGTTTTGCTGTTGCTCAAACGGAAATTCAAGAAAAATGCGATCGCATTGTAGGGAACATATGGAGCAATTGCCGATTGTGGGGTTGGGGGTTGTCAATCACCCCACACCAATTCAAGATACAGTTTTTAGGCAGATTAACCACTATACGCGAACAGAACTCGCGATTCGCAGATTGACAAAAATGTTCAAGTATGAATTCGGTAAGAAGGTCAAGGTACAACTGGGGCAGAAACGATTTCTTGAGCTTCTAGAACAGCCGCGACTCGGAGAATTAGAGCTTCGTTGTAAGGGGAAGCAATAATTTGTACTCCTAACGGCAAGCAACCTGGAAGATGAACTGGAACGGATAGGACAGGTAAGCCGATAAAAGACAAGGGTTGCGTGTACAATCCCAGATTAGGACGGACTAGCACCTCTTCCCCAGCAATCACCATCTTTTCTTGACCTATAGGTGGAGCAACACAGGGTGTGGTTGGGGCGAGAATGATATCAACATTCTGGAAAATTTCCCGAACCCGATCGCGATACCATTGCCGAAACCGTTGTGCTTGAAGGTACCAATGAGCAGGAATTAAGGCACCGGCTAAAAAGCGATCGCGCGTTGCTGGGTCAAAATCTTGAGGACGCGATCGCAAGTTGGCAAAATGCAAATTTGCTCCTTCGGATGCAGTAATAATATATGCGGCTGCCCTTGCGCGATGCGCTTCTGGAATGGCGATCGATTGGGTAACATCAAGTGCTTGGGTAACCTTGGAAACAGCTTCTAAGGCTTTGGGTTCTGCACCTTTAGCAAAGTAATCATCAGCGACGGCAATTCGCAAGCCATCAATTCCGCGATCGAGTTGAGGGAAACACAGTTCTGGACGACGCTTGGTACAAATTGGATCGCGCTCATCTGTTCCCTGAAGGCTATCAAAAGTTATTGCAATATCCCGAACAGAACGAGCAAAAGGACCAACATGATCCAAGCTACTGGAAAATAAAGCAACGCCTGTACGGGACAATC
>DATNPT010000267.1:0-9266 GCA_036703075.1 Chroococcales cyanobacterium | reverse complement strand
GCTTTAAGTCAAGTAGGTGCGGCTGTTGCTATGCTGCGAGTGGTGAGCGACGACTGCCACCACGATATTCCCGACCTTTCCCCTGCACTCAGTGCGGATGGCTCTATGCGTCCTTTACCAATGGCGATCGCGTTTGGTCGTCAACCCATTGCTGCCACTCGGCTGATTACAGGTGCATTGCGAGGGTTGCGAGTATTGGAAGACGTGACGACTCGCTTGTTTCAATCAGACCAGTTATATAACATTGACCCATGATTCAAGCGGGGGTTTAAGTCCGACGGCGTTGACTTAAGACGAAAGTTGTAGGTATTGGAAAAACCCGGACTTGGGGGTTTCCCCCAAACCCCCATTGGGGGAGACGCTTGTCCCCCAAACCCCCCGCGCAAGGGTTGATTAATGGTTAAGTCAGTGCCATTTGTGTGAAGAGATGACAATCCTCTTCCCTTCTGCCTTCTGCCCTCTGCCTTCTGCCCTCTTGCCTTCTGCCTTGCCTCAACGACAAGTATTAATGCCGCCCTACTTAGGCTTTGAGCATGCCATCGTCCATGTAAGCGATATGATCGGCCAGATCCATCAGTCGGGGATCGTGGGTGACGATTAGGACGGTGCAACCTTCTTCTTTGGCAAGTCGGCGCAGTAACTCCATCACCGCATGTCCGCGTTGGGAGTCCAAGGCCGCTGTCGGTTCATCGGCCATAATCAAGGCGGGATGACGTGTTAACGCCCGCGCGATCGCAACTCGTTGCTTTTGTCCACCCGACAAATTACGGGGAAGTTGCTTCATGCGATCGCTTAATCCCACCTGTTCCAGCAACGCCTGGGCTTGTTTGCGTGCCTCTTTCCCCCGAATGCCTTTCACATTTAACGCCGTTTCTACATTTTCCAGCGCTGTCATGGCGGGGAACAAGTTGAAATCCTGAAAAATAAACCCTAGATTTTGCCGCCTAAACTCAGCCAATTTCCGGCGAGACATGCTGGTAATCTCTTCTCCCAGTAGGCGAACGCTGCCAGAAGTGGGCGTTAGTAGTCCCGCTAAAATTGACAGCAAGGTCGTTTTTCCTGAACCAGAAGGCCCCATCAACAGAGCAACATCACCAGGTTGAACAGTCCAGTGAATCCCTTTGAGAATCGTCAGACGCTGCTGTCCTGACTGAACTTCCATCTTCACCTCTTTGACAACAATAGCCGCCGTTGTCGTGGAAGTAATAGGACTTCCGCTCCTGGCAAACTCTTCTAATTTCACTTCATAATCAGCCATTGGCGGAAATTCTTGAGATTGTACAGTTTCGACAGTATTGAGCGCTGGACACTTATCCATAGTTGGGGTAGCTGCTTGCTAACGTTTAATAACCCGATTACCCTTTAAAGACAATCGCTGGATCGACGCGAGTGACTTTTTGAATGGCGAAGATGGCTGAACTGACGCACATCACGACGGTAATGCCCAAGACAGCAACGGCTGAAGCAGGCGTGATTAAAATCACGATTCCCTGACTTGCTGCCGTCCAAACTGACACCCCAAGACAAAGTGCCATACCGGGTACGTACCCTAAAATCGCCATCCACAGACCTTGCTCGATAATCACGCTGTAGATAAACACGTCAGATGCGCCCATCGCTTTGAGCGTTCCGAACTCTTTGAGATGGTCTGTCACAGAAGCGTAGAGAATTTGACCGACGACGACGACGCCAACAATCACCCCCACTACGGCACCCAAACCGAGAATAAATCCGATTCCAGAACGCTCCTGCCAATAGGATTGCGTCATTTGAGACATTTGGGTTCGAGTGTAAGCCCGCGTGTCTGGCAACTTTTCTTCTAATCTCTTTTTCAGTTCCTGTAGATTTTCACCCGGTTTAGCCCGAACTAGCACGTAAGTCACGGGGTTTGTTGACTTAAGCGTTTTGACTGGAGGAGCAACGGAGAGATCGCTATTGTTTGGAGATAGCTCGTCTTCGCTGGTATTTCCATAGGTGTTAGCCATCTCTAAGGAGGTAAACAGCAAGTTACCAAAGACGATGGATTGAGTTCCTTTCGTCAAGCCCACTAGCTTAGCGGGGATAAAGTTCAGTGTCCCTACCTCACCCACTTGTTGCAGATTCAGGGCTTTCACATTGGTTTGGTCGGTGATAAACCTGTAAGGCTGATTTAGATCGTTCCAACTGCCTTGGGTAATTCGCGAAGTGGGAAATAACAGACCATCTGGTTGAGCGCCCACTAAGGTGACGGACGTAATCTTGTCTACTTCATCTTCTCGCCACACCGCACCCCGGATAATCACACCTTCGGCTTTGTCTACACCGGCGACATCACGAGCTTGGGTGACTCGTTCGTAGGGAACGGGTAGAGTCATCCCTAAATGCACCATATACTTCGAGGCTACCCAAATATCTGCCCTCGACTCATCAATTAATAGGGAAGACGAACGAGCAAACCCATACTGGAGTCCCGTCTGAATGGTGACTAAGCTCACCGCAAACATAATCCCAGCTTGAGCGACTAGGAACCGAGGAATATCTTCAAGTAAGTTTTTGCGGGCAATTGAAGCCATAAGCGCTGAAGGTTGAAGGTGGAACGGTTGGAGTTAGATATCGAGCGGACTTCTTGCCAAAGCCAATTGTTCGCTTTGTAGTAGTACTTATCTCCCTCGGTCTTGTCTGTTATGCAATCCTATGCTTGCAGTTTAGGGGTGATGGTTCTCACCAACCTCCTCCAGTTGTATGATGTCAGGCATTATCCATTCCCTAGTGTTTCAGAGTAGACTCGCCCTTTCCAAGTTCCCCCTCGCTTTTGCCAATGACGCAAAGCGGAGTCTAGGGTCATTAGAGTATACAAAAAGGCGATCGCAGGTAAGCTCAATGCCCATACGGGAGAACGGTGATAATATCGGACTGTTGGGAGGTAAGCGAAAGCCATCAGTAGCCAGCCGAGCGAAGATGCGATCGCTACGAGCCAATTTCCTGTTATCGTTCCCCAGAGGACACCGACGGGCGGAACTAGGTAGATGATACCCATCGCGGCAATTGTTCCGAGTAACAGCCACGGCGAATAGTTGAGTTGAGTAAACGCAGTCCGGGCTACCATGTTCCAGATGGTATCGAGGGTGGGATAGGGTCGCAGGCTATGCGTGGAGTCGGCCAGTCCCAGCCAAATTCGACCTTTCCCCTTCAGTTTCCCGGTCGATTTAACCGCACCAGCGAGGGCACAATCATCAATCAATGCGTTGCGGACGGCTTGCATGCCGCCAATCCGGATTAAGACGTCGCGATCGATTAAGGTACACCCTCCGGCAGCGGCAGCCGTGCGGTTGGACGGATTATTCACCCAGGGGAAGGGATAGAGTTTTTGGAAGAAAAAGACAAAGGCTGGAATCAGGAACCGTTCCCAAAAACTCTCGCACCTCAGTCGCACCATTAAGGACACTAAATCCAAATCGTCATGTCGAGCCTTAGCCACTAACTGACGAAGATTTAGAGGATCGTGCTCGATATCGGCATCGGTGAGGAGAATGTAGTCTGGTGCGGGTGTCTGGGTCTGTGCATAGCGAATTCCCTGCTCTAGAGCCCATAGTTTCCCCGTCCATCCTGGAGGTAGTGCTTGAGCACAGAGGATGTGCAGGCGAGCGGGATGCTTTTCGGAGGAGTTGGGTTGCGAAAGAGTTTCGGCATCCACTACACTCATTCCCAAATCTGACCCTACCGAGCGAGCAACATTGGCTGTTCCATCAGTGCTATGATCGTCTACCAAAACTACGGTAAGATGACCGGGATAATCTTGAGTTAAAAGCGATCGCAGCGTCACAGGCAGCAAATCGGCTTCATTTCTGGCGGGTATGATTGCATAGACCCAAGGCCAAATTTCCGGCTCATTAGCTTGAACTTTCAGCCTTTGATCGGCTCGCCAAAACTGACCCCGCCACCCCAATAAAAACACCCAAATAATGAAGGTCAGGAATGCCAAACCCAATCCTATATTACTCATACTCTCCAATTTAGAGGTAATAGCTATAAATAGCAACTTATAGTCTACGTCTTCATAAAAAAATGATGATATTATTCATCCTGGCAATAATATAAGTACCCAGCCTATTTTGTCTATGCTTGATTGAAATATCCGTTGAAGTCGAGCGGAATTGACGATACTTCGATAACGTAGGAAGGCTAATCGAGCAAAAGCGGTAGGCTTCAGATAAGTTTTAAATCAATTTCATTAGGCGACTGATAAAAAACAAAAAAGTTACGTTGGGATACCAAGTTGTATAGGCTTAATGAGAACTGTTGTTACTGTCGGGATGAACTTCAAGGGAATGGCACTGACTTAAGCATTAATCAACCCTTGCGCCGGGGGTTTGGGGGAGATGCTTGTCCCCCAATGGAGGTTTGGGGGAAACCCCCAAGTCCGGGTTTTCTCTAATACCTACAACTTTCGCCTTAAGTCAGTGCCATTCAACTTACAGGTGATGGAATCCGCAAGCTTGTAACAGACACTCCAGCTCGCTTGACGGGAGAAGTTATTATTAGTTTTTAATGTTATCGAGCAATTTGAGTCGGCAAGTTTAACCAGTTAAGAAGAACGTAAGGTCTTGTAGTTCTCAGACTGGATTTTGAGTTTATGCTGCATTCGAGGCAGACGTAGTTGAGGAGGAGATAGTCAAGCATGCAAATTCAAGACAGGGTGACAGTTTCTCGTGCTCGTGTAGAAGAAGCGATCGCAAAAAGCCAAAACTACCTGCTTTCCCTCCAAAATCCAGATGGTTACTGGTGGGCCGAGTTGGAATCGAATGTCACGATTACAGCAGAGGCCGTTTTGCTTCACAAAATTTGGGGTACTGACAAAACGCGATCGTTGCATAAAGTCGAGACGTATCTGCGTCGAGAACAGCGAGAGCATGGTGGTTGGGAACTCTTTTACGGGGATGGGGGAGAACTCAGCACCTCTGTAGAAGCTTACATGGCGCTGAAATTGCTAGGCGTACCGGAAACTGACCCCGCAATGGTGCGGGCGCGTGCGTTCATTCTGGAACGGGGCGGCATCAGCAAGACGCGAATTTTTACCAAACTTCACTTGGCATTGATTGGGTGTTACAACTGGCGGGGCCTTCCTTCACTACCCCCGTGGGTCATGCTGTTGCCCGATCGATTTCCGGTTAACATCTACGAAATGTCCAGTTGGGCGCGCAGTAGCACCGTACCCTTGTTGATTGTCCTAGACAAAAAGCCGGTCTATCAAACCAATCCCGCTATCACTCTCGATGAACTCTATACGGAAGGGGTTAACAACGCCCGATTTGAATTACCCCGCAACTCAGATTGGACAGATGTGTTTGTTGCCCTAGACGATTTGTTTAAGGCTGCTGAAAACTTCAACTTAGTACCATTCCGGCAAGAGGGAATCGATGCAGCCGAACGCTGGATTATCGAACGACAAGAAGCAACCGGAGACTGGGGCGGTATAATTCCTGCCATGCTCAACTCGCTTCTGGCATTGCGCGCCCTAGAGTATGACGTGGCAGATCCGATAGTAGAACGGGGTTTGCAATCAGTCGATCGCTTTGCGATTGAAACGGAGGATATTTACTGGGTACAGCCCTGTGTTTCTCCGGTGTGGGATACCGCGTTAGTGATGCGGAGTTTGGTGGATTCCGGACTTGCGCCCAATCATTCTGCCCTCGTCCGAGGTGGAGAATGGTTACTCGACAAGCAGATTTTGGACTATGGCGATTGGGCGGTCAAGAATCGGCAAGGAAAACCGGGGGGTTGGGCATTTGAGTTTGAGAATCGCTTTTATCCAGATGTGGACGATACGGCGGTTGTCGTAATGGCATTGCACGCCGTCCAGCTACCGAATGAGCGATTAAAAGCCGCCGCGATCGCTCGTGCAGTTGATTGGATTGCCTCAATGCAATGTCAAGATGGAGGCTGGGCCGCGTTCGATCTGAATAACAATCAAGACTGGCTCAATGCTATCCCGTATGGCGACCTCAAAGCCATGATCGACCCCAACACTGCCGATGTCACTGCACGGGTTTTAGAAATGTTGGGACGTGGTAATCTGTCCATCGATGCTAGTGGTAATCTGTCCATCGATGCTAAACGTTTTAATCGAGCGCTGGCTTATCTGCGTCGCGAACAAGAACCCGAAGGCTGCTGGTTTGGTCGTTGGGGAGTCAATTACATCTATGGAACGAGTGGCGTTCTCTCGGCATTGTCTCTTGTTGCACCTCAATCCCATCGCTCGGAAATCGAACGAGGTGCAGCTTGGCTCATCCAGTGCCAAAATTCAGATGGTGGCTGGGGCGAGACGTGTCTAAGTTACGATCGTCCTGAACTCAAAGGGCAAGGAACGAGTACCGCATCCCAAACGGCTTGGGCATTAATTGGTTTGATGGCAGCAGAACCAACAATCGGAAATTTAGCCCAGCGTTCAATCGAGCGAGGTATCAACTATCTAGTAGAAACTCAGCGCTCCGATGGGACTTGGGATGAATGTTACTTTACAGGAACTGGCTTCCCCGGTCACTTTTACCTCAAATACCATCTGTATTTACAACACTTTCCTCTAACCGCGTTAGGTCGCTATCAGTCTAGAGTGTCAGTTGATTAATGGAACCCCCCGTGGTTGCCCCTACTGGCGCTAACTACGGCGAAGGGCGAAGCATTGGTGAAGTTAAACTAGGATTAGTTCATAGAGCTGAACACTAATGCTTCGCCCCTACATAATTTATCTGTAATACCATTTGAGTTTAGAATTGCCACACTTCAATTTCTTAAACTAGCTAATGGTAAAGCTTTGAAAATCTAAAATCCAAAATGGGTGAGAGCTATCTATTCCCCTTCAGAAGGAACCCTTAAAATGCGATCGCGTCATAGACTTAAAAGATCGGATCGCTAATTTCACCCCAGAATGAGTGCTTCAGCTGTTCGGGTCAAGCCCATGAGCTTTGCCTGTCAATTTACTCATCATCTCTTACTACCGCTTCTGCTCGTGAGTACTCTTGCCGTTGCGATTGCTCAATCGGCATCAGCGCAAGACTCATCAGTACCCGTGCCATCTTTAGAACCCTTAGAGAAGGAACTTCTCACACCGAACGCTTCACTCGCAAGGCGCGACATCATCACGGAGAACACCATTTCTCCAACTGAGCTAACTAATCCCAGCTTTTGGTGGGCGCAAGACCAATTTAATCAGTTTAATGGCAAGCTGATTACAGACTGGATAGCCTATCGAGAGAAAAAGCGAGTTGACTTGGTTGTTAATCGCCAACTCTGGAGTCTCCTCGACTATCTGGAACGATATCGCTTTGTCAACAATTTTGGTTCTGCGGCTAGAGATTATCAGTACAACGTTAGGGTCTTCAATCCCCAGGGAGTACTCTTAGCAACCTACACTTGTAACTACAACCCAACTTTACCCGAATGCGATATTAGGATATTCGATGCCTTTGGTCAGGAGAGTTTGCAGGTGCCTCGTCAATGAGTCACCCTGAGAAATTATGAATTGTGAATTGACCTGACGCGAAGACGGAGAAACTGGGGGACGGGGAGATTAACACTAACGAATTTAGATGCGCTTTAGCTTAGGCAATTCCCACCCGACCAAAAATATCATTTTTGGTCGGGTGGGATGCTCTCTAGCGGAACGGTTCTACTGCCAAACAAAAACTTGGGCTTCGTAGTCTCCAATATCGATCATGATGCCATCTTCCCCAGCTTCGACATCATAGTCCCTCGTCCACTCATGCCACGTTCCTGCTTCTGGGAAGTTAGGAATGTGATACCCAGCCAAGAAGTTGTCGGAGAAATTCGCCACTACCACGACACGAGAACCTTCACCATTCCAGCGGCTGTAAGCTAATACTTTAGCGTCTGGATTTTCGTGAATGAAGTCAATGTTTTCCGTGTATAGAGCATGATTGCTTTTACGAAGATGAATCAAGCCTTTTAAAAAGTCAAACAGACCGCGATTTAGGTCATGACCGAGTAGCGTCCAATCGATTTTTGCTTGATCTTGGGTTTTGTACTTATACTCCCCAAACTCTTCGCCCATCCACAGCAGAGGTACTCCGACGGCAGTCATATTGATCACAGCCCCCAACTTTCTGCGTTTAAAGGCTTCCTCATCCAAAATTCCGCGCTCGCCTAATTCTGCTAAAACATGATTATGGTCGTGATTAGTCAGGTAATTCACGACATTAGTGGCACCCATGAAGCCTTGTCGCTTGCAATCGATCGCATCTTTGAGGCGTTCTATATCAAAGGTGTCACCGCAGATATGTTCTAGAACGCAGTGATAGAAACTGTCGTGCCAGCAGCCATCCATTGGCCCATCTGCATTCGTGATGCTAGGTGTTTCAGGAATGTGTTCGGCAACGCAGTAAAAAGGCTTCATGCTAGCCGTTTTTTTGGCTTCTTGAACAATCCAGTGCATGAAGTCGTAGTTAGCAATTTGTCGCGCTGCGTCGAAGCGAATGCCGTCGATGTGATACTGTTCAACCCAAAAGCGTACTTGGTCACCCATAAACTTGCGCGCTGGGTAAGTATCGAGGTTTTCGTCGTAGAATTCGTAGTTAAATTCTGGTCCCCAGTTATTCTCAGGGTCACGCGGGGAGTGATGATACCAGTAATCGTGGTCAATCTGCGTCAGAGGACTTTCTGCTTCGGAGTGGTTATAAATCCCGTCCATGATGACGCGAATTCCACGGGCATGACACTCATCAATCAGGTGCTTTAACTGGTCTGTCGTGCCATAGCTGGATTCTGTAGCGAAGAAGTAGCGTGGATTATAGCCCCAGCTGTGGTCGCCGGGATACTCCTTGACTGGCATCAACTCGATCGCATTTACTCCCAACTCAGTGAGGTAATCTAATTTTTCAACAACGTGTTCGTATTTGCCTCGTGCGTAGGCGTCAGCCTCACCACCTGAGAAATCGCCAACGTGCAATTCGTAGATAACTAGTTCATGGTCGGCCGGTAATGGCTTGTCGTCGTGTTTCCAAACATAGGTATCGACAATCCGTTCGCCATCTTTAATTCGCACAACGCCGTTTTGAGTGGGGTTATCGATGTCCGTGGCGTAGGGGTCAACAACCTCTACCCATTGGTCGGGTTCAAAGAACCAGGATTTGGATTGGACGCGGAATTTATATTGATAAACTCCATCCTTAAGCTCAACGTGAGTCCGGAAATAACCATCCTCACCTTTCTCCATCGGAATGTCTTTCCAATCTGAAAAATCCCCAACTAATGCCGCTCCTTTGTTGTAAGGA
>DATNPT010000505.1:0-4528 GCA_036703075.1 Chroococcales cyanobacterium | reverse complement strand
CCACCAACGCAGATACAGCGATCGCTCTGCGACTAGTCCCTTAAGCCTCCTTAAAGAGCCACCAACAGGAGTGAGGTGGATAGTTGCTGCTGTTGGTAAAGATAACGCACCCTCACCTATTGAGCTATCTTTATCTACAATTTCCTCTATATTCTTTCCGAAAAGATTGGTATGCCAAGTGAGCGCAAGGCATTGACTCAACAATCACCAGTCTTGCTCAATGATGCTGGTACTCAAGGTTCAGGAAAGCGATCGCCTAATTATCGCGAAATGCTCTACGCACAGAAGGCTCAGGCGAGATAGGGTTGACGGATGAAGAGTAATTACGTCTGCAAATCCTAAATAACCTTTGAGCGTAATATTAATCTATAGCCTATAGTCTGTTATCTGGAATACACTTGGCGAGACTTAAAGTTTATTGCCTCGGCTCGAATTAGCCTAACAACCATTACCGAGGTTAGCAATTATGACGGTTGAACAAAGCCAATCCTTATTGGTGGTGTTAATTGTTTCTCTTGCCTGCGGAGTATTGTCTCCCCTCCTATGTTGGATTTTGCTAAATAGAAGAATTCGTTCTATCTAGGGGACATGCCAGACTTCAGCAAGCAATTCGCTCAGCCTTAATACATAGCTAAACCCACCGAGAGGCGGTGGGTTTATTGATTGATAGCACTTGTTACGATACAAGCGTTTTCTGGGTTTGAGTTCACTAGGTACTGTTTGTTTAGCACAGAATGACGCTTTATTTTTAATTGAGAGAAGCTTCGGGTTGGACAAATTCAGAAGGTGATGGCACAGTGCGATCGCTACTAATCTCCCAACTCTTACGAGTCAAGTTCGACTGGATTGACATTAGCACTCTAGGCAAACTTATACAGATTACAGCACTTGCTAGCGTGGTCAGCATGATTAAAGAATCTACTGAATTGATATTCATACTTGCTATCCTTTCCCAATTAGCTTGGTAGTATTAGTGTTTGCTATATAATAAGTATGAGGTAAAATCGCCGAAACCGAACGATATCAATGGTTTGAATTACTTTTATATGTCATAAGTTTTGCTCAACTAACAGGAATCAGCAGGGTAAGTAGGTAGGCACAAATTAACGAAGACATGTCAATTAGTGTTAAGAGACTAAAATCTCTTCCCTTCTGCCCTCTGCCTTGCCTAAACGACAAGTATTAATGCCGACCTACTTAGGGAAAGGAAAGCAAAAGCTGAATTTCGATCGCTACAAGTGCCTGGAAACTAGATAGAGCCGTTGCATCCTACAGACTATACCAGGCTAAGAGACATTAACTGCTCTGCCATCTCAAAATTTGCTGTTACATTTTGGACATCGTCCAGGTCTTCGAGAGCATCCATTAACTTCAAAAGCGATCGCGCTAAATCCGGGTCAGTGACTTCGACTGAATTGCTGGGAATCCAGCGTAACTCGGCTTCGCGCACGGGTAAACCTTTTTCCTTCAAGGTTTGATTCAAGGCTTCTAGGTTACTAACTTCCGTAAATACCTCCGCTATCTCCTCGTCATCCTCTTGGTTCAACTCGTAAGACTCTGCCCCTCCTTCTAAAGATGCTTCTAGCAGTTGTTCTTCTGAAACCGAACCCACAAGAGTTACGATTCCTTTTTGTTCAAACATCCAGGACACGCAGCCCGTCTCACCGAGATTCCCTCCATTTTTGGTAAATGCTGCCCGCAAATCGGCAGCAGTGCGATTGCGATTATCAGTCAGCGCTTCAATTAGAATGGCAACACCACCTGGTCCATAGCCTTCATAGCGAATCTCTTCGAGGTTGTCGCTATCGCTGCCTAATTGTCCAGACCCTTTCGCAATCGCTCGTTCAATATTTTCATTCGGAATTCCCGACGCTTTTGCCTTTTCCACGGCTGTCCGCAAGCGGAAGTTCCCTTCTATATTCGGGACACCGTGGCGTGCGGCAACAATAATTTCGCGAGAGAGTTTAGCAAAAGTCTTACCTTTGACCGCATCAACTCTTGCTTTCTGGCGCTTAATATTTGCCCATTTACTATGTCCTGCCATAACTCCAAACAACGATACTGAACAAAAATCACACAAAAAAGCCCACTTGTTTTGAGACGGTCAATTCAGCAAGCGGACAAGCGTTCTCAACAAATTACCCATTACTGGCGTCAAAGCGGCAATACGACCTTGACCGTCGTTTGTTGACCTAGCGTACTCTCGATCGCTAATTCTCCACCCAACAGCTGAGCGAGGCGCTGGGTAATGGTCAGGCCTAATCCTGAACCTTGTTGCTCGTAAAGTTTGCGATCGAATTGCTGGTAAGCCCCTACTTCTGCAATTTGACTAGCTGTCATGCCGCGTCCCTTGTCGGTAACGGATAGGGTGTAGAAATGGCTCAGGGGAACGTCTCTACAGCCAAGAACTCCAACGACGCGAACGGGTGTGCCAGCAGGAGAATACTTAAAGGCATTATCAATTAGTTCTTCAACAATTTTTTCTAGTCTAACTTTAGCAATCCGAACGCTTGCATCAACCAAATCCAGTTGTAAATCGGCTTCTCTACCCACCCGTTTGGCAACCAGGACAGCCATCTGTTCGATTGTCGAAGCTGCCGAGCTAACCCGACTGCTCTGTAGTGCCTTGATTTGTTCGAGATTTGTGGCAATGAGTTCGAGTTCGGCGTATAGTAAAAAATTTTGCGTCAGTCTATATAAGCGCTCTGCTGACCTATGGATCGTTTTCGCGATTCCCTGGATTTCGGAGCGTTCCAGAGCATCAGATTCATCGAAGAGCAACTGAGAATAACCGAGAATATTATTGAGAGGCGATCGCAGTTCGAGTGGTAGAGATAAGGCAATGCTACTGCGTAACCGATCCAGTTTTTGAGATTGTTGCTGGTCAATCGCCACTTGTTTTTCCAATTGAACCGAAATGGCTTTGAGTAGTTGGCTTCTACTAAACGGCTTGGTCAGGTAATCATCTGCCCCCAGTTCCATCCCCTGCCGCCAGTCCCTTCGATCCGTCTTCGCCGTGAGAAAGATAAACGGAATTGTGGCGGTTGCCGGACTCGATCGCAATGCTCTCAACACATCGAACCCGTCAACGTCTGGCATCATGATATCGCTGATAATCAAATTAGGCAGATGAGTTTTTGCCAACTCAATACCAGTCTTCCCATCACTGGTACCCAAAACTTCAAAATTTTCGGCAGTGAGCAGGTCTAGTAACGGCTCTAACAACGCTTTCTCATCTTCAATGACTAGGATTGTTTTCATCAATTACCCAGTTGTGTCCTTGCTGTGTCCGCTTTTGGGTCGCTGTTGAGTCTACGGGAATATGTTCGAGGTCTGTCAAGTGTGGATTAGGTTAGCCAACAGGCAGCGGTAAACGTTTTCTAGCTTTTAGCAATTGACTAAATTCTGGAGTGGGCAAAGGACGACTGAATAGATAGCCTTGCATGGCATCGCAATCCTGTCGGCAAATAAACGAGAGTTCCTCTGGTGTTTCTACCCCCTCAGCAATTAATTTTAGATTCAAACTTTTTGCCATCTCAATAATGGCTTTTGTAATGGCTGCGTTGTGGGGATTGTTTGTTATGTCTTGGATAAAGCATCGATCGATTTTCAAAATATCGAAGGGAAATTGCTGCAAATAGCTCAACGAAGAATATCCCGTACCAAAATCATCAATGGCAATCTTGACGCCGAGTGACTTTAAGGCATTTAACCGGCGAATTGCCACTTCAGTATTTTGTACCAACATGCTTTCCGTTAGCTCTACCTCGATGTATTTGGGGTCAAGACCTGTTTCCATGAGGATTTGAACTAACTGTTTTCGCAAGTCAATTTGACTAAATTGGCGACTTGATAAGTTGACTGACACTTGTAACGATGCAAATCCTGAATTTTGCCAGAGTTTAGTTTGCTTACAGGCTGTCTGCAATACCCATTCCCCAATCGGTATAATCAGACCCGTTTCCTCTGCGATCGGGATAAATTTAGTGGGTGATACTAGACCGCGCTCTGGATGCAGCCAACGCAAGAGGGCTTCTGTGCCAATAATTTCTCCAGTTTGCAGACTGACTTGGGGTTGGTAATAAACCTGAAGTTCTTCCCGTTCTAAGGCATGGCGTAGCTCGCTTTGCAAGCTCAGACGGTCTGAGGAGCCAACATTAAAGGCTGCCGAGTAAAACTGGTATTGATCGCCTCCCTGCTGGCTGGCTTTAGTCATAGCCGTGTTGGCATGATTGAGTAAAACTTCAATTTCATTGCCATCACGAGGATAGAGGGCGATACCTACGCTTGCCGTGATAAAGATTTCTTGACCCGCTAACGAAAAGGTTTGCGAGAGGCGTTCTAAGATTATTTCGGCGACGTTGCCAGCTTCTTTTTTGTGCTGAGGTGTTGCCAGGATGATAGCAAAGCGATCGCTATTTAAACGAGCAACTACATCCTGAGGACCAACACAAGCCGTGAGGCGTTCGGCAACGGCTTTGATTAATAAGTCACCAACCCCATGCCCTAGATTATCGGTGATTTGGTT
>DATNPT010000264.1:0-10919 GCA_036703075.1 Chroococcales cyanobacterium | reverse complement strand
TAAGGTATCAGGAGAAGACAAAGAAGGCTTGAGGACTGTAGTGTACAAGCATTGTGTGCTATCCCTATGACATGAACTGCTTCCTCCCAAGCGTAGAAAGCGGTTGAAGAGGAAGAGCGAGCGATCGGGTGAAAGTGCTATGACACCTAATATGGAACTTTTGCAAGCCTTGCGGGATTGTTGTCGGGATGAAGCAGCTTTTGAAAAGCTCAAAGCACTCTTGGCAATGATATCAGTCGGTATTGACCTGGAAGCAGAGGGAGAGTTCAAAGTAGATGGGCAAACGCGATCGCATTTTCAATCGTCATCCACCGAAGAGCCGTTGCGCGAAGCCGTACCCCGCGAGCAGGTAGAACAGGCACTGCGGGAAAGCGAGACCAAATACCGAGAACTGGTCGAGAATGCCAATAGCATCATTCTGCGCTTGGACACTCAAGGCAACATTACCTTTTTCAACGAGTTCGCTCAAACCTTCTTTGGTTATACAGAAGCAGAAATTTTAGGTCGTCCTGCGCTGGGCACGATTATCCCAGAAACGGAAACATCTGGACGAAATTTGGTGAGTCTAACCCAAGACTTGATCGAACATCCAGAGCGTTATTGCCGTAATGAAAATGAAAATATGCGTCGCGATGGCAATCGAGTCTGGGTAGCTTGGACAAATAAAGCAATTCTCGATGCCACCGGACAGGTTACGGGCGTTCTTTGCATCGGTAATGACATTACCGAGCGCTATTGGGCCCAAGAAGCGTTACGAGCTAGTGAAGCTCGCTATCGCGCCCTCAGTGAAGAACTCGAACAAAAAGTCCAAGAACGGACTGCCGAACTCACTCAAGCGAACGAACAGTTAAAAAAGGAGATTACCGAACGCAAACACGCTCAAGCTGCCCTTGCCAAAAGTGAAGCATGGTTCAAGGCTTTAATTCAAGGGTCAACCGATATGATTGATGTCTTGGATCGAGAGGGAAATTACATCTACGTTAGCCCGTCGAGCCAGCACAATCTTGGCGTCGAGCCTGAAACATTACTGGGCAAATCGTCCTGGGATGAGATTCACCCCGATGACTTAGCACTCGCCCAAGCCGCTTTTGAGGAAATCCTGCAAAATCTAGGGAAACCCGTTCAGGTAACGATACGGCTGCTTTACCCCGACAATAGCTGGAGGTATCTGGAAGTGGTAGGACGCAACCTGCTCGACGATCCCGCCGTAGGAGGAATTGTCCTCAACAGCCGAGATATTACCGAGCGTCAGCAGGCACAGGAACGAGAAGAGCGTTTAATCGCATCGCTGCAAACCGCTAAAGACCAACTGCAAGCGATTTTAGACACGGTACCGGGATGCATTTTTTGGATTGGCTCCGATTTAAAGTATCTTGGGATAAATCGTTATCTTGCCAATATTTTCCACGTCTCTCCCCAAACGATTGTTGGTCAGGAACTGGGTTACAGTCAGTCTACCCCTGAACTCAAGGAGTTTATCACCCAGTTTTTTGCGGCGGAATCGTTTGTTGCCTCCCAAGAAATTGGCCTCAACGTCGATGGTTCTGCTCGGCGGTATTTACTACTAGCTCAGAAATATCTTCAAGGCAAAGCCGCAGTCTGTATTGGGTTTGATATTACGGAACTCAAAGCAACAGAAGAAGCACTGCGAGCGAGTGAGGAGAAGTTTGCTAAAGCCTTTCGGTGTTGCCCTAGCGCAATCTCGATTAGCACGCTAGCTGAGGGGCGTTCGATCGAGGTGAACGACGCGTTCTTGCGCTCTTCAGGCTATCAACGCGATGAGGTGATTGGTCGAACGGCTAGCGAGTTGAACCTTTGGGTGAATTTAGCCGATCGCGATCGCATAGTTCAACTGTTGCAGCAACAGGGAGCCGTTTACAACCAGGAGATTGAATTTCGCAGCAAGTCCGGGGAAACTCTAGTAGGTCTTCTCTCGGCGGAAATTATTTCCTTAGAGGGCGAGACTTGCTTTTTGAGTCTGACGAACGATATTACTCAGCGCAAGCAAGCGGAAAAAAGGATTCAAGAGAGCGAAGCCCAATATCGCGCGATCTTTGAAGCGGCAACGGATGGCTTAATTATCAACGATTTGTCCGGCCGGGTGGTTGAGGCCAATCCTGCTGTCTGCGGGATGCACGGCTATTCTTATGAGGAATTTATCACCCTTAACCCGAAAACCTTAATTCATCCAGACTCTCACCCGGTGTTTCAAGAGTACTTGAACGCGATCGAGCAGGGTGCGTCGTTCTCTAGCGAAGCGGTTGATTTACGCAAGGATGGGACGCTATTGCCGATAGAAGTTCGTAGCACAACCTTTACCTATAAAGGACAGCCGCATCATTTAGCCATATTACGGGATATTACCGATCGCAAACGAGCGGAAGAACAATTGCGGGAAGCTGCACAACGAGAGCGGTTACTCGGAGAAATTGCCTCGCGCATTCGCCAGTCTCTCGATCTCAATGAAATTCTCAATACGACGGTGCAAGAAATTCGCCAATTTCTGCAAGCGGATCGCGTCAATCTCTGCTGTGTCGATGTTAACCCCCAGGATAAGATTGTTGCTGAAGCAGTAGCTCCGAGTTGTCCCTCCTGCCTGGACGTAGCCGTTCAGGACGAGAACTGTTTCCAAGAACTTCTGCCCATGTTTGCTCATCAGGATGTCAAGCTGATTGAGGATGCAACGTTCGTCGATGGGCCACCCGTCCTCTTAAAGCGCTTGCATCTCTATCAAATTCAAGCTGCCATGGCTGTCTGTATCGTTGTTGACGAGCAGCCTTGCGGGATGTTGGTGGTGAGTCAATGTTCCGGGCCGCGTCGCTGGCAATCGTGGGAAGTGGATTTGCTGCGCTCTCTAGCTACCCAAGTTGCGATCGCAATTAAGCAAGCACGCCTTTACCAGCAACTGCTCGAACTCAATGCCAGCTTAGAACAACAAGTTCAGCAACGCACGGCTCAACTGATGGAGCAAAATCAGGAACTCCAAGAACTCAACCAGCTTAAGGATGTGTTCTTGCAAGCCGTTTCTCACGATTTGCGAAACCCAGTGACGGGGACGCTAATGGTGTTGAGGAATTTGCTTAATTCTGGGCCGTCCGTTGCCAATGAACCCGAACCAGCGAACGTTGCCGTTTCTCGCTCTGTTTTATCCCGAATGATTCACAGTAGCGAACGCCAACTGGGACTGATTAACTCTCTGTTGGAAGTTCACATGGTGCGCGAGCAGGGTGTTGTTATCAAGCGTTCTCCGGTACAACTGGCTCTATTGCTCGGGGCATTCTTAGCGGACATGGAGCCTATACTAAGCAAAAATCAAGCAACACTGACTCTGCAAGTGAGCGATGACTTGCCGTTAGTCAATGCTGATGCCAGCCAGTTGTGGCGAGTGTTTGAAAATTTGATTACCAATGCGTTGAAATATAATCCCCCAGGAATCAACCTCACCATCAGTGCCAATATCGATAAGACGTTAGGGAATCTTACGTCCAAAACCCTGAAATCATTCGATTCATCCAACGAGCCAAAATCGAAAATCCAAACTCCAAACTCTAAAATGATTCGTTGTACCGTTGCTGATGATGGAGTTGGAATTACTCATGAGCAATGCGATCGCCTGTTTGAGCTGTACTATCGAGGGAGCAGCACTCGTCGCTCAACTGGCTTTGGCTTAGGATTGTATCTGTGTCAGCAGATCGTTAAAGCTCATGGTGGAGAAATTGGCGCGATCAGTTCTCCTGGAGCGGGTGCGACATTCTGGTTCACATTACCCCTAGCATGCTTAAGAAGCGACGAGTAAAGGCGAGAGCGCTGGGGCGAGAGTTGGACTGGTGAAAATCCTCGTATTTGACTGGTAGGTTTCCCGCAACAGAGAATAGTACACTACATGATTGTTGTAGTGGTAAGCGTCTTTCTCATAAGTCATGCCTAGTTTCTCCATCACGCGGCGTGAGGCTAAGTTTTCAGGTTTTGCGATCGCAACAATCTCTCTCAAGTTAGCAGCCTCAAATCCATACATCATGGCCGCTGATGCTGCTTCTGTCGCTAAGCCCCTACCCCAATAAGGCTTCAGAAGTAAGTAACCAATTTGTACTTCTTGTGTATTTTCCAGAAACTTAAATCCACAATGACCGATTAGTTTTTGATGTTTTTTATGAACTACTGCCCACACCCCGAATTGATGCTGTCGCCAATTTTGGGTGAATAAATCGATCACCTTCTGGGTCTGTTCCCACAGTAAAGGTTTTTCATTGGACATATATTTAAACAATTCAGGTTCGCTATAGATACGATACAGCTCATCCGCATCACCAGGTTTGAAGTGCCTTAGTTGCAGTCTGCATGTTTCTATTTTCATTACTCTCGTACTTGCCTAGAGCTACTTCCATTTGCATCCTACTATCCTCCACCAGGGGATTGCTAGTAGTCTCACGGATGCTTTACAAAAAAAATATAAACCTTGCAGATAGAACGTCTAAAAAATGTAAATTTATTCAATGAAGTGTTGCAAAAAACAACGGAAATACTGCCTTTAGCTCGAGCTTAGCTAGACAGAGTTTAGAAACTTTACACATTTTTCTTATCAATGTAAGCTCTATCAATTAAGTTAATTTTTTGTAACAAAATCAAGCTTCAACTATACATATAACGAGGTTTTTGTAGGGAATTTCAATAGATTTGATGAGAATTAACTCAATTTAAGTTAGTAAAACTTTACCTTTGCACAATCTTTATAGATAGGCAGTCTCGTTCGTAAAAACCACCAGCTCGTTATGGGTAATTAGTAATTAGGATGTCTTCCCTATGGCTGGTTACCCGAATTAAATGCTTGTTAGCTTATCTTGAATTTGTAGGCAAAATAAAATTTGTTAACCTCTAATTATACTACGAAGCCCTGAAAAGTATCAACCTATTAAGATTTTTCTGCTCCCCGATCTGACCTCGCACAGTTTTAGGGTCGTCTAATCGTCAGTTCTCCTTTTCTAGAAGAAAAAAATCCTCGTACAATTAATGTCACAGATTTCCTTTATAAGGGGAGTTATAAGGATGCCAGCCGCAGTTGGAACAATTGAAACAGTAGGCTTTCCTGCTGTGCTAGCAGCAGCAGATGCAATGGTCAAAGCTGGCGCAGTCACATTGGTCTATTATGGTCTAGCGGAAAGGGGTAACTTTATTGTCGCCGTTCGGGGCAAGATCGCTGAGGTCAAAGTTGCTGTTGCAGCAGGAATTGAAGCCGCAGAAAAAGTCTACGGTGGTGAAGTAGTTTCGCACTATATCATCCCAAATCCCAGTGAAAATGTTGTAGATGTTATGCCTATTGAATACACTGCAAAAGTCGAACAGTTCAGATTTTTTTAAGTAGATCGACCTTGTCTAAGTGTTGTATTCCATTACGGCGTCAGCCATCCAGTTCAAAGGTAAAACACAAAAGACAGTAAGCTTTACCTTAAAAAAGTTGAGCGAAGATTCGTAAAATTAATTGTTGGCTTCATATATTTCAGCAACCAATTCAGGAGAGAAGCAATGCCACTTCAGGCAGTAGGATCGATTGAAACCAAGGGCTTTCCTGGTGTACTAGCAGCAGCAGATGCTATGGTCAAAGCGGGTAGAGTTACCCTAGTCGGTTATCTCAGAGCAGGTAGCGCTCGCTTTACAGTCAATATTCGAGGCGATGTGTCTGAGGTGAAAACAGCGATGGAGGCTGGGATTGCCGCCGTAGAAAGAACTTATGGTGCTACCTTGGAAACGTGGGTCATTATTCCTCGTCCCCACGAAAACGTGGAAACCGTTTTGCCAATTGGCTTCACCGAGGAAGTCCAACAGTACCGAGACGCTGTTGAAAACCCGATCATAGGGCGACCGAACCGTTGATAGAGTGAGCCAAACCTAGCTTTTTTTAGAAACTTTGGGTGTAGTTGATAGCTCGGCTACCAGCTACGCTCAGAAATCTATTGAGTTTCGTTCAGTAGAATTCAATGGCATGACACATCAGGTGGAGCACTACGTCAAGTAAGGAGTGCCTGCTATATTCTCATCGGTTTTATGGAGTTTAAGATGTGTCGCAAACAGAGAAAACTGCCTTTCAGCTTACTGATGGAACGTCAATTTTTGCCTGGTTAGGGCATTTAGCCTACCGTTATCGTTGGACAGTCATCATCATTTGGGGAGTACTAGTACTGCTGAGTCTAGGGTTAACTCCTCACCTTGACAGTGTACTCAAAGGTACTGGGATGGCTTACAAAGCAGGGGAAGCGAACCGTGTCGAACAGATGTTGCAGCAAGAACTTCATGCTTCTCCCGATGCTTTAAACGTCGTCTTTCAGAGTCTCCCCAACCCAACGTTGGATGAGAATCAGACGGAGGTCGAGCACGTCCTCAGCCAAATCAGACGTCTGCCATCTGTCAGTTCTGTTGTCAGTGCAGCGGAACGTCCAGAGTACCGGAGTGCTGACGGAGGTACTCAGTACAGCGTCATCAACCTAAAAGTCAGTGGTAATGAGACGTTATCGGCGATCGATCGCATCGAGCAGGTTTTGGCTCAGCGCGATCCTCGCTCCCTCAAAACTTATTTAACAGGTCAACCTGTTGTAGAGCGAGATGCTCAACGCATCAGTAAACGGGATTTGGGTCGAGCGGAGTTAATTACCCTGCCTCTTACCCTAATTGCTCTATTGTTCGTATTTGGTTCAGCCATAGCGGCAAGTCTACCGGTAGCCATGGGAGTGATGACGGTTGCAGTGACTCTCGGCTTGCTGTCTCTTGTCACCTTGAAGATGGAGCTATCCATCTTTGCCATTAATATTACAACGATGTTGGGGTTGGGGATTGGGATTGACTTCTCACTGCTGATCGTCAATCGTTTTCGAGAGGAATTGCGATTGGGGTCAATTGAGCAGGCGGTGGTACGCACGGTCGATACAGCAGGGAGGACTGTCTTTTTTTCGGGTTTAACCACTGGTATTGGTTTAGTTAGCCTACTCCTCTTTCCCATTGTCCTCCTACGTTCCTTAGGGGTCGCTGGGTCGTTGGTTATTTGGCTTTCCGTCGCTGCTGCCGTCACACTGGTACCCGCACTGTTGGGAGTGTTAGGTCATAAGGTTAACCGTTGGCGAGTAGTTCGACTTTCTCCTCAACGAAAGGGTATCTGGAAAGCGATCGCTCAAACCATTATGCGTCACAGTATTACAGCAGTCGCCGTTGTCTTGGTACTCGTGGCTTTCCTCGCTTCACCCTTTTTAGCCGCTCGTTTTGGCGTCGGCGACGTTAATATCTTGCCGCGAGATGTTCCAGGACGCGAGGGTGTAAGCGTTTTAGAGCAAGCCTTTGGACCGGGGGAAACAGCTCCTATCTTACTTGCCGTTAGTACCAAGAACCCGACTGAACCCATCCTCTCAAACCAGTACATCGCGACTCTTTACAAGTTGGTAGACAAGCTCAAAGCCGATCCGCGAGTCGCAGGCGTCAGTAGCTTGTTTAACATTGACCCCAAACTCAGCCTGGAAAACTACCAGCAACTGTATAGCCATCCCGCGTTGATTCCTGCGAGCAAGCTAGCAGATGCCGTAACGCGATTGAGCAGTCACTCGATGACCTTGATAACGGTTAACAGCCGCAGTCCTAGCAATGATGCTGCCTCTCGTGACTTGGTGCAGGAATTACGTCGCTTATCTCTAGACAATCTGCGTATTCAAGTCGGGGGTCAAACGGCGAGTGGACTCGATACCCTTCAGGTCGTTTACCAACGCTTTGGGTGGGTGCTGGCAGTTATGATGACGGTGACGTTCGTGACCTTGTGTATTCTCTTTGGGTCGATCGTCTTACCCCTGAAAGCAATTTTCCTCAACTTCATGTCGATTGGAGCCTCCTTTGGCGCTTTAGTTTTCATCTTCCAAGAAGGTCATTTTCAAACTTGGCTGAACTTCACACCCTTGGGTTATCTGGATATCTTGCTACCCGTTGTCCTGTTCTGCGTTCTGTTTGGTCTGAGCATGGACTATGAGGTGTTTCTGCTGACCCGCATTAAGGAGGCTTATGACCGCTCTCACAATAACAGTTTGAGTGTGATTGAAGGATTGGAGCGAACCGGACGGATTATTACCAGTGCTGCCTTGCTGATGATTATCGTCACGGGAGCTTTTGCCCTGACGAGTATTATCTTTGTCAAAGCCTTAGGTTTGGGAGTTGCGATCGCTGTTTTCATCGACTCGACACTTATTCGAGCCGTCCTTGTCCCAGCTAGTATGCACCTGATGGGCAAATGGAACTGGTGGACTCCCAAATTTCTCCGCCTCGATCGAATCAAGTTCAAACTCGATTAAGAACCTACTACACACTGTTAGATATGTTGCTAAATCACCCGTTGGGTAGACGTTACACAAAGGTATCACCGGTCAAAATTCTTATGGTGAACTATAAATAAGCCAGGATGCATCTACTGTCCAATGAAGTCACCCGAGCTGAGGTGCAGAGCTTCCTTTTCGCGATCAGGTGATGACACACGTTTCTATCGTCATTCCTACCCTCAATGAGGCAAGCTGCCTAGAACGAACTCTGCGACAACTAAGTCTTCTCAATCCTCCTGCCTGGGAAGTGCTGGTGGTGGATGGTGGCAGTGAAGACGAGACGATCGCGATCGCACAACGCATCTTTGAGACATTCCCCAAAAAAACTACAGTGCGTGTCATCACTGCTATCGGACGTGGGCGCTCAGTACAGATGAATCAGGGGGCAAAAGCCGCAACAGGAGAGATTCTCTGCTTTTTGCATGCGGATACTTTAGTGCCAGATGACCTTGTAGCTGTTATCGATCGCACCTTAGCAGAAAAAACAGTGGCTGGTGGTGGGTTCATTTCTCTAATGATGGGTTCGGAAACGACACGCTGGGGTGTATCGTTGCACAATTACCTCAAAACCTACTACGCTCCCCTGATTTTTCGTCCCCACCTGTTTGTCAAAGGGCTGCGTTTGCTGTTTGGCGATCAGGTAATGTTCTGTCGGCGTGAAGATTTCTGGAACGTTGATGGTTTTGACAGCGCTCTCCCGATTATGGAGGAAGCCGATTTGTGCCTGAAGTTAGTGCGATTAGGGCGAATTCGTCTGGTAAACCGTATTGTCCAAAGTAGCGATCGCCGGGTAGCACATTGGGGTTTTCTCAAAGCAACAGCAATATATATCTATATCGGCGTTCTTTGGGGTTTAGGCGTTCGGGCCTCTTACCTCAAAAAGTTCTACGAAGAGATTCGTTAACGTACCACTTATACTACTTCTTAGGTTTGACTGACAGGCAAGCTGATAGTAATGGTAGTGCCTACACTGACTTCACTTTCAACAGCAATTTGACCGTTGTGCAAACCTACGCACTTTTTGACAATTGATAACCCAAGGCCTGTTCCCGCGATCGCACCGACATTACTGGCTCGGCTAAATGACTTAAACAAATTCTGTTGGTCTTCTAGTGGAATGCCAATTCCCTCATCCTGTACTTGAAACGTGACGTTGCGATCGTCACTGCTGAGTCTCACCTGGACTTTACCCCCATTGGGAGAATACTTAATAGCATTGGAAACAAGGTTAGTGAGGATTTGCCGCAGCAGCTTCTCATCGAGGACGCTCTGTATACAATCATCTTGATGGGTAAAGATTAGGTAATATCGATTGTCTACCGTCGATCGCAAATCGTCGATTACTTCCTGAAAAAAAGGGACTAACTTTAGAGGTGCTGGCTGAAACTCTAGTTTTTCAAATTCAGCTTTGTTGAGAAACAGTACGTCATTGACCAAGGCAGTCATGTGGTGGACAGCCGTTTGGATACGTTGAAAATGTTTGAGTTGCTTCTCGTCATCCCATTTATGGCGATATTTTTCTAGCATTTGTGCGCTAGATGCGATCGTCGTTAGTGGCGTGCGGTACTCGTGGGAAATCGTGGAAATAATCCGAGATTTCAGTTCGCTCAGTTCTTTTTCTTGAGCCAGTGATTCGCGCAACTGAGCTTCTAACTCTCGCAGCTTATTATTCGCCTGTTTTAGGTCGCTGGTGCGTTCCTCAACCCGATGTTCTAGGTCTTCGTTCACTTTTTGTAACTGTTTCTCTTTCTGATTGAGCAGTTGCCGGATTTTACTTCGCTCAATCGCATAGCGAATAGCACGAACTAATAGATGACTATCAACCTGTCCCTTGACTAGATAATCCTGAGCCCCTTTCTGAACCGCTTCAATTGCCGATGATTCGTCTTCAAGACCAGTCAGGATGACAATTGGAACTGTGGGTGCTTGAGTGCAGATTTGAGAAACAGTAGCTAACCCCTGACTGTCAGGGAGAGACAGATCTAGCAGTACCACGTCAAAAGGTTCTTGAGACAGATGCCCAAGCGCTTGAGATAAACGTTTAGTGTGGGTTACTTGAAAATGGATGGAGGACACCAGTTCTAGTAACTCGCCGATTAAGTCTGCATCACCTAGATCGTCTTCAACTAGTAAAACTCTAATTAAATCGCTACTCATTAGGAGTTTTGGTGCGGTAGTTGGACAATAGTAAACCAGAAGTTTTCGATCGCTTGGACAATTTTGATAAATTCATCCATGCCCAAGGGTTTGTTGATATAGCAGTTAGCCCCCAAATCGTAGGAGCTTCTGATGTCTTCATGAGTATCTGAAGTTGACAATACTACGATGGGAATAAGTTTCAGTTTGTCATCGTTTTTGATCTCTTGTAGCACCTCACGACCATTCAGGCGGGGAAGGTTGAGATCGAGCAAAATTAAATCGGGGCGCGTCGCTTGAGTATATTCACCTTCTCGGCGAAGATATGCGATTGCCTCAACACCATCTCTCACAACATTGAGGCTCACCTGTAATTTAGATTCTTCTAAAGCTTCTTTAGTGAGGTCAATATCTCCGACATCATCTTCAACTAAGAGAATTTCC
>DATNPT010000503.1:0-11681 GCA_036703075.1 Chroococcales cyanobacterium | reverse complement strand
TTGCTGGTCACCTGATGGTCAATGGGTTGCCTACAGTTGCGCGGATACTCAGCTTACCTTTTCGATCAAAGTTTGCCATATACCAGATGGTAGAATCTATCGCCTAACACCACCTCGGTTTAGAGATACTCGTCCTTCCTTCGACCCAGAGGGGAAATTTATCTACTTTCTCTCATTGCGAGAATTTAATCCCGTTTATGACAGCATCTATTTCGACCTAGGCTTTCCTCGTGGGATGCGTCCGTTTTTGATTTCGCTCAAACAGGATACTCCATCCCCATTTATTCCCGTTCCCAAACCGTTATCAGCTACACCTCCTGCGATGGAGAAAGCAGCGGAAGAAGCTGTAGAACATGCCAAGGAAGAGACAGAGGAAGAGCCTCCAGCCAAAAAAACTCCGGCAATTGAAATTGACTTTGACGGCATCGAACACAGAATTGTTGGCTTCCCAGTACCGGAAGGTCGCTACGGACAAATTTGGGGTCTCAAAGGCAAGGTTCTGTTCAGTTCGTATCCTGTGGAAGGAAGTTTGGATAACGATTGGACATCCAATCAACAAGTCGCCAAAGGGAAAATTGAAGTTTATGACTTCCAGGAACAGAAGCTGGATATGGTTGCGACTGAAGTATCAGATTTCAAGGTTGCCCGCGAGCATGAAATCTTGATTTATCGCTCTAGCAATCGTCTGCGAGTTCGTGCTATTGCGCTCAACGGTCATGATAACTCAGATGATACACCGGGACGTAAAAGCGGCTGGCTCGATCTCAACCGCGCCAAAATTTCGGTGATTCCCCTCAATGAATGGAAGCAAATGTTCCGGGAAGTATGGCGACTGCAACAAGAACACTTCTGGACGGAGGACATGTCTGGTATCGATTGGGAGCGAGTTTACAAGCGTTATTTCCCCCTAGTTGACCGAGTGGCGACTCGCTCAGAATTTTCCGATTTAGTTTGGGAAATGCAGGGAGAGTTAGGTACGTCTCATGCGTATGAATTCGGGGGAGATTACCGTCGTTCCCCCTACTATCAATTAGGTTCTCTAGGGGCAGATTTTGTCTACGACGCCGAGGCAGATGCTTACCGGATTACGCACATTGTTCGGGGTGATTCCTGGAATGAAAAGGAGGACTCGCCGCTCAATCGTTTGGGCGTTAATATCAATGCCGGTGACTTACTTCTAGCCGTTGGCGGACAGCGCGTGGGAAGAAATCGTTCACCACAGGAATTACTAGTGCATCAGGCAGGATGCGAAGTTAACCTAACATTTGCGGGTTCCAGCCCAGGGGAACATCGCACGGTAACGGTGAAAACCTTGATGAACGATACCAAGGCACGCTATCGAGAGTGGGTAGAGAGCAATCACCGAAAAGTCAGTGAGGCAACCAACGGTAGGGTGGGGTATGTTCACGTTCCAGATATGGGGCCAGAGGGCTATGCCGAGTTTCACCGCTATTACTTCGCCGAAGTTCATAAAGAAGGGCTAATCGTGGATGTACGCTATAACGGTGGCGGACATGTTTCTCAGCTAATTTTAGAAAAGCTGGCACGAAAACGCATCGGATACGACGTTTCGCGCTGGGGAAAACCAGAACCCTATCCATCTGATTCATTACTGGGGCCAGCTATCGCGATTACGAATGAATATGCTGGGTCGGATGGCGATATTTTCAGTCACTGCTTCAAATTAATGAAGGTGGGTAAGCTAATTGGTAAGCGAACGTGGGGGGGTGTGATTGGGATTTGGCCTCGCCATCCGCTAATTGATAGCAGTATGATTACCCAACCAGAGTACTCGTTCTGGTTTACCGATGTGGGTTGGAATGTGGAAAACTACGGAACTGACCCAGATATTGAGGTGGAGATTACGCCTCACGAATGGGTACAGGGCAAAGACCCACAATTGGAGCAAGCGATCGCACTTATCCTAGAAGAACTAGAGGCTCATCCGGTTACAATACCCGAATTTGGCGATCGTCCGCGTCTAACTTTGCCGGGGTAGAACGAAATATTATCGGGATGGTACTCGTACCAGTTGCCAAAGTGTCTACGAAAAGACGCTGCAAACCTGAATAATTTCACTGGTTCTAGCCAAAATATGCAGTCATTTCAGCAAGTTGCATAAAGTCACCCCTGTCGCAACAGCAAACTTCGTACTGTTGAATTATCAACTGATGGGAGTTTAAAGAAATGGGTGGACTACTTGGATTAGTTGCTTTCGGTGCTTTTGGAGTTGTTGCGGCTATTGCGGAAGGAGAGTTTCGCCCTCACAAGCAGCAGCTGATACGGAAATCTCGCTCCAAGAGTAGCCGCAAGTAATTGCATAAAATTTCCCTCCTGACCGGAGAAGTATATAGCGGTTCTTAAGAACCCATCGCCTAAGTGCTACTCATACACTGGCGTTGCACCCAGCACGGATTGAGTAAACCCCAATATCAACCCTAAAACCCTTTCACCTCAATACTCACCACTGGAGTTAACCATGTCTTTCCAACGTCTCGATATCCTAAAACCTATACGCTGCTGGCTTGATGGAGTTGAGATTCACGATCCGAAGCTAGCTCGGTTTTTCTCCAAAATGATTCCCGCGCAATGTCCGTTCGAGCGCGATATTCAACTATTCGGACGCACGCTCGCGCATATTCCCCCTCTATGTAAGCTCAATCCCCTCTACGAGCAATTCGTTGGTTTGCGCTTTCGCGCTTTATGTTACCTCGTCGATGTGTGTGGCGAGGACATTCAAGCCTACGCCTAACGTCGCAACTGCTAGTCTCACTCCGGTTTAACTTGTAGTCATAGCACCCGACATCCGCTTAAAATTAAGACCTGCGAAAGTATTCAGTAATTAGGCTGATTTATTTTCCTCAATTCGGCTGATTTTTTCTGGTATTGGTCATAGATAACTTTAGAGTAAAACAATTTAAGGATTAGGCATGAGCAACTTAAGCCAACAACAGTACGAGCTTCAGCCATCACCCTTAAGCAATGCTCTGACCCAGCTAAGAGCCATACGACTTGAGTTAGCACAGACTAGAGAAAGACTCCTGACACTTAGAACAGAAGTTGATGCCGCGATCGATGGCAACCGAAACGATAATAGCGATGACAGTCTGTGCCTACCGTTGAGATGAGGCGATCGCTTTTTTATAAAAGCAGCTTTGGGCAGATAGTCCGCTCAATGGATTTTTAAGAATCTGCAAAAATTGCTGAGAAGACGATACAACTACAGCTGAATCCAACCAGTGCGAAGAGAGCGTCAATGCCAACAAAACTCACTCTTCCAATTGTGCTGCTGAGTATCGTCATGGCTTGTGCCTTTGCCCTGCAATGGCTACGCGAACAAAACCGCGTGTATTCTCTAACCCTTGCCACAGCGGGAAAGAGCGGTGAATATTATGCTTTCGGTCAAGCTCTTGCTAAAGTCGTCGCGAAGCATCAGCCTCACATTCAAATCAAAGTCCTGGAGACAGAAGGTTCTCCCCAAAATATGGAACTTCTGGCGACAAACAAGGTGCAACTTGCGATCGTGCAAGGCGATACCCCAGTTCACCCGTCGGTAGAAGCGATCGCATCCTTGTTTCCAGAGATGTTTCATCTGATTGTCGCTGCAAAATCAGATATTCAAAGCGTCAGCGATCTCAAAGGGAAACGCGTCGCCCTCATGCCCAAAGGCAGTGGTTCCTATGCATTGTTTTGGCCTTTGAGCAAACATTACGGCTTAACCCCAGCAGACTTCGAGCCTGTTATCCTGCCACCGGCACAAGCTCATGCTGCTCTCCGTCAAGGCAAGGTAGATGCCTTATTTCGCGTCATTGCCTTGGGTAATCCGACTGTCAGTCAACACCTGCAAACCACTCAGGATAAGTTGATTGCGATCGATCAAGCCGCCGCATTACAACTTTCTGTTCCCTCGCTCGAAGCCACCCAAATTCCCAAAGGCACTTATAACGGGGCAATTCCCATTCCAGCCGAAGACTTACCTACAGTCGGAGTGAGAGCTTTACTGGTAACTCGTGAGGATGTCGATCGCGATGTCATTTATGCGATCGCACGCATTTTGTCTGAGGCACGCAACGAGTTAGTAAAAGAACATCCTCTCGCAACCATGATTCGTCCGCTAGAGTCGGGTGAGCAACTGGGCTTACCGCTTCATCCCGGTGCTAAAACGTACTACAACCAGGACAAACCGAACTTTATCGTACAATATTCCGAGCCGATTGGTCTTTTCATCTCGGTTAGTATGCTCTGTATTTCCGGTATCTGGCAATTACGGCTGTGGTTACAGGGGCGGCAGAAAAACCGTGCCGACATGTATAACCTGGAAATCGTTAGTTTGATCGAGCAAGTCCACACGATTAAAGATTTAGAGCAATTAGCACAGATACATCGTCAATTATTTGAAATCTTTCACAAAGTCGTTGTGGATCTCGATAAAGATCGAATCTCCCCAGAATCATTCCAGTCGTTCACCTTTCCCTGGGAAGTGGCAGTAACAACGATTCGTCACCGAGAAATGATTTTGACGAATTCGCTCCCAAAACAGGAAATTGACAAAGAGTCTGTTGATAAAAAGCAACAGCTATAAATTCAGCCATTTAGCTCAATAGCGTAGATAATTTCAATAATTCTACTGAAGCCAAAGCTTCAATTCGTACAGCTCTCCGTTCAGGAATTCAGCTAAATAGCGTAAATGATTAAAATCGTACTGCTAATGTGGCTTGTTTTGCTTCAATCGGAAAAATATGACTAGCGTAGTAATTCAGCAAATAGGGAAAGATCCAAGCTTTTCGATCAAAGTTTAATAGGCTAATATCCTCTATCTACAGGGATTAATTAAGCAGATTTTCAATCTAAATGCTTGTCTAGCAAGGGTTATGAACTTTCTACATTTGACTTCCAGCTTCTCTTGCAAATAGGAGAATTACTACAGATACAGGAGAGTCAAGTTAGCTATGTATCAGTAGGAGTTGATGGTGGTCGCTGTTGAATAGAGTAAGCATTAGGTGAGTGACATTCATCCATATTGAGGTAGCTGTAGATTGCTCTTATCGTTATAATGTCGGGTTGATGAATTGTGATAGAGACGAAAGTCAAACTTAAACGGATAAGCAAGGCAAAAGATTGACGGATTATCCGGATGAGTTGATGCAATTGTGTAGTTTGATCTAGTTCCCTGAACAATTGGCTGACTCTTTACAGAACTCTTGTAACTCATTTGAGAACAAGATCGTTGAAGAATTTCAAAAATTAGTACAAACCCTAGAACACAATGAATTTAGGATTAAAGCAGCTTGTTTCGGAGCATTCAACTGTTGTAGCCGTCAAAGATCAAGTTTCTGCCGATTTAGCTGGAGAAGCGGTTATCCTCAATCTTAAATCTGGGGTGTACTACGGTCTGAATGCAGTTGGAGGGAGGATTTGGCAGCTACTTCAGGAACCAAGAACAGTTGCTGCGATTCGGGATACTCTCTTGGAGGAGTATGAAGTCGATCGTGACTCCTGCGATCGCGATCTGTTAGCCGTACTTCAGGAACTGGCAACTGCGGAACTCATTGAGGTTAATCATGAGGCAACTGCGTAAGTTTCTGAATTTAGATTTTAGCGATCGCCTGCTTTTAGTCGTTACATTCACTCTACTGGCACTGATTCGATTAGGACTATGGCTGTTGCCTTTCTCGACTTGGCATCGCTTATGGTTCTACCTGATGCCAGCACAGTTGAAGTTACAACCCGCACAAAAGGCTTCAGTTGGTCAAGTTATCTGGGCGGTATCTGTAGCCAGCCACTATATGCCGGGAAGTATCAAATGTCTGGCTCGTGCCTTAGTCACCCAAATACTACTGCATTGGCACGGTTACTCGGCTGACTTACATATCGGCGTAGCGAAGGGAGAGGCAGGGCAGTTAGAGGCTCATGCTTGGGTAGAAAGTCAGGGAGAGATTGTGATGGGGTACCTTAGCAACCTGTCGCGTTTCACTCCATTGCCAGCGTTTGGAGACAGCAGACGATGAGTGCGATCGCTGGTATTTACTACCTTGATGGTCAACCTGTAGACTGTGCTGATTTGGGGCGGCTAAGCAATTAACAAAAAATGTTAATGTTTCTGGTGGTGGTGACTCTGTTTTCAGTGTACTAAACGCGAGTTAATGTTTTTGAAAATGAAATGGCGGCAGTGGAAGCTATTTTAACTTCCGGAATTTATACGGCAATTGCCTATAAATTATGCAGTGATTTAGTAATATACTTTAATGCTTTTCGATCGCGAAATATAGAATTGCTGTAACTAAGATGTAAGAAATAGATTCCCCTGTATTTCTGTGACCTAGAGAAAATATGGAGAGATTTTGAAAATAGGTTTAAGGCAGTATTGCCGATAGGTTTTTAATGATATAGCTAATCATTTACAGAAAATACTTAAAGGTGATGGAGGAATAGTTGTGTATAGTGCCTACGGATTGCAGATTAGATCGTTCATGCATCTCCCTGAACTGCTCCCGGCTGCTAAATCGAAGTGGGATATTTCAATAGATGCGGGTTCGATTAACTGCATTCCTCTAGAAGTGTTGGGTAAAAACGGGTACCTTGAGGTGACGCCAACACAGTCTGTACTCTATCTGCCGAACTTAGTAACGTTTAGGATATCTGAGGGAACCAGAATTTTAATTGATGCAGCCCCAGATGCAGACGAAGCCATCATCCGCTCCTATCTGGTAGGAACGGTAATGGGAATTTTGCTGTTTCAAAGGGGTTTGGTGGTGTTGCACGCTAGTGCAGTCGAAGTGGATGGTACGGCGATAGCATTCATGGGTAATTCCGGTCAGGGTAAGTCTTCGCTTGCGGCAGCACTACACGGTCATGGGCACCGGCTGTGTAACGATGATGTCACCCCTGTTGACTTAGATGGAGATTTAGCGATCGCATATCCTGGTTTTCCTCAACTCAAGCTCACATCTGAATCAGCAGCTACTCTCGGATGCAATCCCGAATCGCTATTTGAGTTGAACTCGCTGGAGGAAAAGCGAGGCTATCGGGTTAGAGAGACATTTACTCAAACTCCCATTCCCCTGCAATGTGTTTATGTGTTGGAGCAGGGAGACGATATGCACGTTACTGGTCCCCTAAACCCCTCGGAAGGCTTAATGGAACTAGTCCATCAAACCTGGCCGACTCGCCTAGGACAACCTGGAGGCGCTCGCCACTTCCTACAGTGTTGTGAGTTGGTTAAGAGAGTACCCTTTTACCGCCTGCATCGACCTGACAACCTCTCACAGTTACCAGATTTGGCTCAGTTCGTGAAAGACCATGTAGCTTGGCAAGTCAATCAAAATCGAGATTCGAGCAAATCGTCCCGATGCTTAGAGTATGGGCAGTTAGTAGTTAGTAGTTAGTGGTTAGTTGTTCGTGTCTCACTGATTCCTAAGCACTAATTTCTACAGTTTGCCGGTTGGCGACTTGGAACACTACTCTAACCCCTAGCCCCAACCTCTAGTCTCTTTTTTCAAGTGAAAAAACGCAGAACTGCAACTGCTAAAGTATATAAGATCAAAGCTGAGCTATCTAACTTGCCACGCGCCTTTGGCTTAGTCTGGAGTGCAGCTCAGAACTGGACTTTAACCTGGATTGTTCTGCTAGTCATTCAAGGACTATTACCAGTCGCAACGGTTTCCTTAAGCCGGTTATTAGTGAATAGCTTGGTGGCGACTGTTGGTGTTGGTATCTCCTGGCAGACTATTCAAACACTCTTAATGCCAGTTGTGTTAATGGCATGCGCCTTGTTGCTCGTTGAGTTTCTGCGAAGCGCCATTGAATGGGTACGAACAGCTCAATCCGAGCTCGTTCAGGACTACATCACTACGTTGGTTCATGAAAAATCAGTAGCTGTAGACTTAGCCTTTTATGAATCTTCCGAATATTACGACCACTTGAACCGGGCACGTAGCGATGCGAGTAGTCGTTCTCTAACCTTGCTCGAAAACAGTGGCAGTTTACTGCAAAACAGTATTACCCTGCTAGCAATGGCAGCAATATTATTGCCCTACGGTATTTGGCTACCTGCCCTCCTGTTCTTGAGTACGTTACCCGCCTTTTATGTAATGCTTCGTCTCAATCGTCGCCATCATCAGTGGTGGCAGCGAACGACTACAGATAGGCGGTGGCTTCAGTACTACGAATTGCTTCTTACAAATAGTTCCATTGCTGCTGAATTGCGGCTATTTAATCTGGGTTCTTATTTCCAATCCGCTTACCAACAGTTACGACGACGACTGCGAAGCGAGAATCTCAAGCTGGTTCAAGACCAAACATTAGGTCGTCTTGCTGCTAGCGCGATCGCACTTATTATTTCGGGTGTTGCTATTGCTTGGATGGCTCGACAAGTTCTTTTGGGGATAATCACCCTCGGTGACTTTGCACTCTTTTACCAAGCATTTAATCAAGGTCAAAATCTCATCCGCTCCCTACTGGGGAATTTAGGGGAAATCTATAAAAATAGTCTGTTCATCCGCGATTTGTTTGAGTTTCTACAGTTAGAACCCAAAGTTGTCAGTCCACCCAATCAGCTACCGATTCCATCAGTCCTCAATCAGGGAATTTGCTTTGAACGAGTTACCTTTCGGTATCCTGGAAGCGATCGAGCCGTTTTGACAGACTTTAATCTCACGATTCCCGCTGGTAAAATTGTCGCGATCGTGGGTGATAACGGTGCTGGCAAGAGTACGCTAATCAAACTGCTGTGCCGTTTTTATGACCCTGAGGCAGGCTGCATCAAACTGGACGGTATCGATCTTCGTGACGCTTCAGTCGAAGAACTCCGAAGCTTGATTACAGTTTTGTTCCAGTTGCCCATCCCTTACTTCGTCACTGCTGCCCAGAATATTGCGCTGGGAGATTTAGCCGCAGCACGGAGTTCTGTTGAGATTGAAGCAGCGGCTAGAGGTGCCGGAGTCCATGAAACGATTATGCGATTGCCTCAAGGCTATGACACGTTGTTAGGGAAATGGTTTCCTGGTGGTGCCGAACTCAGTGGAGGGGAATGGCAGCGTCTTGCCTTGGCGAGGTCATTTCTGAGACGGGCGCAGATTATTATCCTCGACGAACCAACTAGTGCTATGGACCCTTGGGCTGAGTTTGACTGGTTGGAACGATTTCGCACACTTGCTAATGGTCGAACGGCCCTTGTGATTACTCACCGTTTTACCTTAGCGATGCGGGCGGACATCATTCACGTCATGCGTAACGGTCAAATTGCCGAGTCGGGCAATCACGAGCAACTGCTTTCTCAGGGTGGACTCTATGCCCAGTCGTGGACGGCACAAATGTACGGTGACTCTGGCTTATATGATGAAGCTCAAGAGCAGCCAGTCTAAATGCGATCGCTTAACAAAATATCATTAATGTACAAGCAGTAGTCATAAAATGCATGCAGCACTTTCCCCTCCTTCATCCGTAGGTATGCGTCCTGAGATTGAGCTACTGCTTTGCTGTAGCCGGACTTGCATCGATTCCCAGAGGGCTGAGCGACTCAGAACTTTGGTTCAAGAAGAAATTAATTGGACTTATCTAACCCAAATGGCGCTCCGGCAGGGAGTGATGCCATTGCTGTACTTCAATCTCAACACCACTTGTCCAGAGGCTGTTCCTCAAACTGTGCTGGAGCAATTGCGAAATCATTTTCAATCCAACGCCCTAAACAGTCTTTTCCTCGCCAGCGAACTGCTTAAACTTCTGCATCTGTTCAACGAAAATGCAATTCCTACGATCCCTTTCAAAGGGCCTGTTCTCGCTGCTTCCACCTATGGCAATCTCACGCTACGACAGTTCTGCGATCTAGACATTCTAGTTCGCGAACAAGACTTTATAAAAGCCAGAGAATTGCTAATTTTAAAAGGATATCAGTCAATTCAGGAATACGATTGGGAGCAGAGTTTCGCACAGAGTAATAGTGGCGTTCATGTCGATCTCCATCAGGGAATTGCATCACGATACTTCCCCGTCCGCTTCGATTTCGATCGCTGTTGGCAGCGACTCAAACCCATATCATTGGCTGGCACATCGGTAGTTAATTTATTGGCAGAGGACTTGCTGATTATCCTCTGCGTGCAGGTGGCAAAAGATTGTTGGTACGAGCGGGATCGACTGATTAAAATCTGCGACATCGCTGAACTCATCAATGCTCATCAGACATTAGATTGGGAAGACGTTTTGGAGCAAGCACGCCTCCTCTGTTGTACGCGAATACTATTTCTTGGTCTTCTCTTAGCTCATGAGCTACTCGATACAGCTTTGCCTCAAGAGGTTTTGCTCGAAATACAAGCGAATTCAACGGTTAGGTCGATTGTCCTACAGGTACGCGATCGCTTTTCTCAAATTACCTATATTCCACCTGATACGATCGAAATTCCTCTCAAAAGATTAGTCAGAAGCGCTATTTTTAATTTCCAAATTAGGGAAGGATTGCAAGATAAGCTTCCTTATATTTTATTCCTTCTACAGTCAGCCGTTATTCCCAATAAAAAAGATTACGATTGGGTGTCACTGCCAGCATACCTTTCTTGCCTTTATTACCTACTTAAGCCACTTCGTCTAGCGGAAAAATATGGATTGAAGCCCTTACGAAATCTGCTCAAACGCCTTCATTTCCCATTCCTAGCTTGAAAATAAGGCAGAGGGCAGAAGGAGTAAGAAAAATTTTCATTCCTTGTTTGTGTGTGACAGCGCACAGGAGCTGGCTTGAAAAAGGAAATCTTTTTTGATTTTTGACTTCGAGACGCAGTCTCGGTCAGGAGTAGGAGAAAGTGTCAAAATCTACCGATAGTACTGAGCCTGAATTTCAAACATGCGAGCATAGGAACCATTGCGCTGCATTAACTCATTATGCGTACCGCTCTCTACAATTCTTCCATCCTCAAGTACATAGATGCGATCGGCGAGTTTGACGCTAGAAAGGCGATGACTAATTAAAATAGCAGTCCGTCCTTGGGTTAATTGGCGGAACTGTTCAAAGACTTGATGTTCTGCTTTGGCATCTAGGGCGCTCGTGGGTTCATCAAGGATTATGATTTGTCCTTGGCGCAGAAAGGCTCTAGCTAACGCTACTTTTTGCCATTCCCCAATGCTGAGTTCTTCCCCTTCTTCAAACTCCTTGCCTAGGATAGTGTCGTAGCTATAGGGTAAAGACGCGATCGCTTTATCCGCTCCAGCTTGTTTGGCGGCTGAGCGAATCTCATCGGTATGGTACAGCCGATTGACATCACCAAACCCAATATTTTCCTGTACTGTGAGGTTGTAGTGAGCATAGTCTTGGAAGACGACGCTAATTTCTCGCCGTAAAGCTGTCGTTTCAAATTGGCGCAGGTCAATGCCATCGAGGGTAATTTGTCCGCTCGTAGGATCGTAGAGCCGACATAATAATTTAATCAACGTGGTTTTACCCGCACCGTTCTCCCCCACAAGGGCAACCGTTTCTCCCGCTCGAATCGTCAGGTTGATGTCCTCTAGTAGGAGGCGAGTGCTACCAGGGTAGTGAAACCGCACTTGCTCAAACCGAAGACCGATTTTTAGGGGCTTGGGGATAGCCTTGGGATGTAGGGGTTCGGCAATGGTGCGCTTCAGGTCGAGAAATTCGTAGAGATTGGATAGAAACAGACTATTCCCGTAGAGGCTGACTAAACTGCTGAACATCTCTC
>DATNPT010000029.1:0-7520 GCA_036703075.1 Chroococcales cyanobacterium | reverse complement strand
CGTAAACCGGGGAAGAAGCCACTACCTGGCACAACAATTACGCCGACTTGCTTTAACTGTTGATAAAATTCCCAGTCGGTTATCGGCAAATCCTGCAACCACAACCAGGCAAAGATTGCCCCTTCACCGCGATGCAGGAACCAAGGCAAATTTTTGGGCATTGATTGGTCGAGGGTGTTTTCTACAACATCGAATTTTTGCTGATAGTAGGGGCGAATAACGTTCGTGGAGATGTCAGCTAATGCGCCAGATGCGATCGCTTTTGCGGCAATCGCCTGTCCGTATCGGGGAGAATGAATACAAAGATTGGTCTGGAATGATTCTAAAATCCCAACTATATTCGGGTCGCCAATCGCGATACCAATTCGTTCTCCGGGTAATCCTGCTTTGGAAAGGCTCATGCAGTGGACGATGTTGTCGCCAAAGACAGGCGTCATGTCTGTAAAGTTCAACGCCGGAAAGGGTGGGGCATAAGCCGAGTCAATCAACACTGGCACGTCGAAAACAGCGGCTAAGGCAGCAATTTTTTCCACCTCTTTCTTTGTCAGAACGTTACCAGTCGGATTGCAGGGACGGGAGAAGATGACACAACCTGTATTTTCTGCGATCGCGAGTTGGCTGAAGTCGGGACGATACTTGAAGCGGTGCGCCTTCTCGTCAATGTCTAGCGTTGGTTTGTAGGAAACAACAGCTTCCGGTGTTAAGCTCACTCCACCATAGCCCGTGTAATCGGGACTGAGCGGCAGAACGACTTGTTTCAAGTCACCGCTCGGAGTATAGCCACCAAAGGCATTGGCAGCATAGAAGTAGAGGGCTTGACTGCCGGGAGTAATCAGGATGTTGCGATCGCTTAAGTTTAGTCCGTAGCGTTGATTAAAATCAGTTGCGATCGCATCAATCAAGGGTTGATATCCCTGACTCGACCCGTAGCGGCAAATCACTTCACTGTACTCCGAACTCGCCAACAGTTCTGTCGTGCAATCTCGCCAGAGTTGCTCGACTTCTGGCAAGATCACTGGATTTCCTGCACTAAGATTAATAAATTGCTGTCCCTGACCCGCTCGTAGCGTTTCATTAATATCTTTCATAATTGCCCTCACCCCAGTCAGGTTAGACATCTGAAGACCGAATTTAGTTAGAGCAGGGTTCATAATCTTAAGTTGAGATGCTGGATAAACGAGGGATTAATCTGTCGTAACGCTAGGCAAGCCAACGAGAAGCGATCGCGACTTTTGTCTTGGCTATAAAACTATGTATGATTTTGCCCACACTCTCTCTATTTAAACTCAAATCTCCCTATCTCCTCGTCCCCCCGTCTCCCCGTCTCTTTTCCGATTAGGCTGAATATAACGTGAGGTAATGTGAGTGAAATCCAATGAGTGTTTGGCAAGCTGATTTTTATCGGCGTCCGCTGCGGAATTCTGCTGGAGAGGCGTTGTGGCAGTTGTTGATTTGTGACGCGACGCGCCGCTTTACGTATGAAGCAGTTTGTCCTCAGTCAGAAGCGAATGCGAATTGGCTAGTCTCCCAGTTGCGGCAGGCAGCAGGTGATAACCTACCGGATGCGATTCAAGTCTTTCGACCTCAGTCTTTGAGTTTAATCGAAGCTGCTGCTCAACAACTGGGTATTGCGGTGGAAGCCACTCGACGCACGACGGCGTTGAAGCAATGGCTACAAGAACGGGCATCGCAGTACCCCAAGCAGGAGGGCTACACGGGTGAGGCGTATAATCCCATAACTCTTGACAAACCACCCCCTTTACCCTTGACAGAAAATCTCTGGGGAGAGCAGTGGCGCTTTGCGTCCTTGCCTGCGGGGAATATCGAGGAAGCGTTTGCAGAACGCCCAATTCCAATTTTGCAGATTCCAGAGTCTATGTTACCCCTCAAGCTGGGTTTAGCGTCGAGTGTGGCGGTTCCGGGTGTGGTAATTGATGGCGGGCGCAAGTCGATGCAACTGGCGCGTTGGCTTCAGGAGGCTAAACCTGTCTCGCTGAATTATATCGCGGGTGCGCCGGATGGATTGGTGTTAGAAGCTGGATTGGTCGATCGATGGGTTGTGGCGACGTTTGAGGATAACGAGGTTGCGGCAGCAGCACGGACGTATGAACAGCGTAAGCAACTGAGTCGAGGATTGCATTTTTTGTTAGTGCAGCCGGATGATTCAGGAATGACTTATACGGGGTTTTGGTTGTTGCGATCGCAGGATTAATCTCATTTTCAATCTTCCGTTCACTTAGCGAATGCGATCGCTTTTAAGCTTACTCCATCGAGCGAACAGCCATACGGCGTCTTTTCTCTCGCTGTTTTCATTTGGATCGAACCTATCCTAAGAGCGAGCCAAAAATTACCCTATAAACTTATGCCTTTCACCCAATTGACCAATGCTATAACTCGATCGTGATAGATAAATTGCTCCTTATCTGCTTTTTAGTCTTTCGCCACTTTTCTCTGAGTCTGGAAGTCTTTTATACTGTCAATCTCAGTCTCTGAGCTTTTTTAGTTGATACTTACCACTTACGAAGGTTCTTGCTGTTTTGACTGATAGAAATAGCGTCAATGTGCTTTTTGGAACAACTAATAACTCTACATTATTTCTCTATGGTTGACTAGTTGTTTAACAATAAAAATTCTTAATCTTCAGAAGATGGAATTGCTTCCCACTAAGTTTAATTCTCTAGGTGGATACCTTCCACCTGACTATTACTCTAAGCTTTGACATATAAGAAACCGCAATTTTTGGAGAAAATAAACATGAGTACGGAAAAAACGCCTAAACCTCAAGTTGATGTTGATGTAGATACCTACGATCGCGGAATTGTTCCAGCTGAAACCGCAGCACGCAAAGAAAGAGAAGGGAGTGAGTTTAAGCACGTTCCTCACGACGACAGACCCGAAACTCACGGCTACACTGTAGATAAAGAGGGACTGGCTAATAACTATGCCATCGAACCGGAAATGTATATTAATGAACCGGGAGATTTAAGACAGGAACAAGAAGAAGATAAAGCTAAACGTCGGGAAGAACTGACAGACGTTAACGAAGATAAAGAGGGCGAACTGACCATGGAATCCGACAAGCGTGGACATGGACAAGGCATTATCTAAATTTAAATTAGATAGATAGTGCTGGGTCAGGTCTCAAAGCGCCAAACGCGATGGATGATGAGAGTGTCCTGCTTTGCGATCGCTTAAGCTAAACCCAAAACTTGTAACTCTGCTAATTATACGGCTGACTTTAGACGCTTCGGGCAAGTCAGCTGATTTTTTATTGGGTTACTCCTATTTGCCGCTAAAATAACTTGGCGTTACAGCAAGGTACAGGGCGAGAAAAATGGCCGAGGCAAAGATTGGGATTATTGGCGGTAGCGGGCTTTACAAGATGGAAGCCCTCAAGGACGTACAAGAGGTGCAAGTCGATACGCCGTTTGGTGCGCCCTCGGATGCCTTAATTGTAGGAACGCTAGAGGGTACACCAGTCGCCTTCCTAGCTCGTCACGGTCGCAACCACCACTTGACGCCCTCTGAGTTGCCCTTTCGAGCGAATATCCATGCCATGAAGCAGTTAGGAGTAGAGTATCTCATCTCCGCGTCAGCCGTGGGTTCCCTGAAGGAAGAAGCTAAACCCTTAGATATGGTAGTTCCCGACCAGTTTATTGACCGGACGAAGAATCGGGTTTCGACGTTTTTTGGAGAAGGAATAGTCGCTCACATTGCCTTTGCCGACCCTGTATGCCACCAACTCGCTGGAGTTGTGGCAGATGCGGTTGCTAGTCTTGAGTTACCGGATGTGACGCTACATCGCGGTGGAACCTATGTCTGCATGGAAGGGCCAGCGTTTTCGACTAAAGCAGAATCCAACCTCTACCGCAGTTGGGGAGCAACCATCATTGGCATGACAAACCTACCAGAAGCGAAGCTGGCACGGGAAGCAGAAATTGCCTATGCGACATTAGCGCTCGTTACAGATTACGATTGCTGGCATCCCGACCATGACAGCGTCACGGTAGACATGGTGATTGCTAACCTGCACCGCAATGCCACGAATGCCCAAAAAGTGATTCAAGAAACCGTGCGGCGTTTAGCAGAGAATCCATTTGTTTCAGACGCACACTCGGCATTGAAGTATGCCATTTTGACCCAACTGGATAAGGTTTCAACGGCAACCAAAGAGAAGCTGGCGTTGCTGTTGAAAAAATATATGTAGCTTTTTCCAAATTTTCGGTGCATTGAACTCTCGATCGCACCTACAAACCAAAGCGCCTGCCGAACTGGGCAGGCGCTCTTATCAATATTCCTCAGTACGAATGCCACTGAAGGCAACCAATTTACCACTTGAGGAGATTAAACTGCTCCATATCGACCGTCTCTCGGTTGCGATAGATCGAAAGCACGATCGCTAAACCTACGGCTGCCTCAGCGGCAGCTATCGTAATCACAAAGACCGTAAACACCTGACCCTTAATAGTTTGGGGGTCTAAAAAATTAGAGAAAGCCATTAAATTCAGGTTCACGGCATTGAGCAGTAGCTCAATAGACATGAGCACTCGGACAGCATTACGGCTGGTAATTAAGCCATAAATGCCAATACAAAACAGAGCAGCAGCTAAAAGTAAGAAGTATTGGAGTTGGAGTTGCATGAATCTTCTCAGTTATCAACACAATTGAATCAAGTGCCTTAACGCTCCCGTGGCGTCGGACTACCTGCCGACGCTAGCTCACGGGGTCGTTCTGGCAATGTTGAAGCGGCAATTGCTTGGGAATCTGGAGGAACCAATTCCTCCGGAATAAAATCCCGACGTGCCAGAATAATTGCCCCGACCATCGCCATCAACAATAGAACAGACACTAGCTCAAATGGCAGCAAATAGTCGCTGAAGAAGTGCTGACCAATCTCCACTGCAGAATTCTGACCGACGACAGCAGGACCTGTGTAAAGAGACCAGGGAGTTGCTAGCACCATCGTGCCTAAAAGAGCAAACAATCCCACACAGACGAGCGCTGTTGCCGCCTTGCGAATCCAGCGATTGGCTATTGGGGCAAAATCTTCTCGCTTGTTCACCAGCATGATGGCAAACAAGATAAGGACGTTAACTGCCCCAACGTAAATCAATACTTGCGCTGCCGCGACAAAGTCAGCATTGAGCAACAGGTATAAACCGGCAATGCTGATAAAAACACCACCGAGTAAAAAAGCGGAGTAGACGATGTTGGTGAGCAAAACGACGCCTAAAGCTGACCCAATCATCATCAAAGACAATATGCCAAATGAAACGAGCTGAACCCCTTGGGCTAGATCCACGATGAGTTAATCTCCTTACAATCTATTTTTAGTCGCTATCAGCCATAATTTTTACCCTACAGCGTATTGACTCGGTCTACTGCTAAAAGAGCGATCGCGTCCGGTGACAAAACGACCAATCCGCTGATAACAGGGAGGCTGATAGCTCTCGGACTACTTCTTAGCCGCTTCCTCTGGGTTGGATTCGAGCTGCTCGGCAATTTCCTCTGGACGCAGACTAGCGCGTTGAGAACCTGGAGGCAAACCGTGTGGATCGAGGACACCCTTTGGCAGGTAGGCCAGTTCGCGTAAAGGCGTTACCATCGGGTCTTGCGTCACTTTGTACGGGAGTCGTCCCATCGCAACATTGTCAAAGTTCAGTTCGTGACGATCGTAAGTGCTAAGTTCGTACTCTTCGGTCGCTGACAGACAATTGGTCGGGCAGTATTCGACGCAGTTAGCGCAGAAAATACAGACTCCAAAGTCAATGCTGTAGTGCTTGAGAATTTTCTTCTTACTAACTTTGTCAAACTCGTAGTCTACTATTGGCAGGTTGATCGGGCAAACCCGGACGCACACTTCGCAGGAAATGCACTTATCGAACTCAAAGTGAATCCGACCTCGGAACCGCTCAGACGGAATAAGTTTTTCGTAGGGGTACTGAACTGTAACGGGACGCCGTTGCATGTGGTCGAAGGTGACAGCTAGACCTTGACCAATGTAACGGGCAGCTTGAACCGCTCCTTGAGCGTAATCGCTAACTTGTTTTAAAAACTTCAGCATAGTGTACGTGTCTCTCTCTTCAATTTTGGATCTTGGATTTTGGATTTTAGATTTGGATATCAAAACTCATTCCAAATCTAAATCCAACAATCTAAAATCGCTTTAACCACCAAAGGCAAAAGGAAATGCTAGTTTGAGGGCGGCGGTCAGTAGGAGATTGACCAATCCAACTGGCAACAGGAACTTCCATCCTAGATTAAGCAACTGGTCAATGCGAACGCGGGGAACTGTCCAGCGCATCAGAATAGCGATGAATATGAGAAAGTAAGCCTTGAGCAGGGTCATGGTAATCCCTAAGGATGCCGTGATGATCTGCAACCAAGAACTCGTTTCACTCACACCCAACCAGCTCGCTAATTGCTCTAAAGGAATCGGGAATTCCCAGCCACCCAGGTAGAGAACAGCAAACAGTAGGGAGGAGAGAACGAGGTTGACGTAGGAACCGATATAAAACAAACCGAATTTCATCCCAGCGTATTCGGTCTGATAACCAGCAACTAGTTCTTCTTCCGCTTCTGGCAGGTCAAAAGGTAATCGTTCACATTCTGCTAGAGCGGCGATCCAGAAGATGAGGAAGCCCACTGGTTGACGCCAGATGTACCAGCCAAGAATGCCATAGCCCGATTGCTGCTCAACAATGTCGATGGTGCTGAGGCTGTTGGACATCAGGACAACAGCGAGTATCGCTAGTGACAGAGGAAGTTCATAGCTGATAGACTGTGCTGCTGCTCTCAATCCGCCTAGAAGCGAATACTTGTTGTTTGATGCATAGCCTGACATCAGCAAGCCAATTGGTGCAATGCTAGACAGAGCAACCCACAAAAAGATGCCCATGCTTACGTCTGTAATCACCAAGTTCTGTCCAAACGGCACAATCAAGTAGGACAGAAACACAGGGATAACGACAATAATTGGTCCTAGTGTAAAGAGCCACCGATCTGCCTTAGCAGGGACAACATCTTCTTTAAAGACGAGTTTTAGTCCATCTGCCACGGGCTGGAGAACCCCTAGAGGACCGGCGTATTCCGGTCCAATTCGCTGTTGGGCAGCAGCGGAAATCTTCCGTTCTAACCAGACGACCACAAGGACGCCCACTGTAGCACCGATAATCATAAGGAACATCGGGAGCGGCATCCAAATGGCTTTAGCGGCACCAGGTGGGATGCCTAAGTCCTTGAGCGACTGAATGAAACTCCCTTGGAGGTCAATTCCTGGATTCATGTTTGTCGATAGAGAATTTACTGAGGTAATTCGATACAGCTTGTATCCAATATATGTGTCAGTTAGATTGTGAAGATTTTTTTTACATCCTCACTGCCTAGTATATCGTTGGAGCGTTATCCACCTTTCCGAGGATATCAGAATTTATACTTATCGTGTCAGTTAGTTTTTCTTTTGGCTTCTTATCAGTTGTGGCTATATCTATGGTTTCTATAGCTATGTCTAATGCTGGATG
>DATNPT010000498.1:0-16299 GCA_036703075.1 Chroococcales cyanobacterium | reverse complement strand
CAGAGCAAGCGCGATCGCAAACGCCACGGCTAACACGCCATCCGATGCTTCAGAATCATGCAGCCAAATCGATGCCGCCTTTTGCAGTTGTTTCCGTAACTGGATGCGATCGTCGTGAAAGAATAATGCGATGGGTAGCGTCGCCACGACTGCCTCGCTGCTACTAGCCGTTGTCTTTAACAAAACCAGAGAGGGTTGCGTTCGTTCGCATTCGAGTACCCAATCATCTAAATCGAGTCGGCCACAGCGAGTTAAACTCTCGCTGCCACAGGTGGCAATTTGGCTCCAGTTGGAAAGAATTTTACCAGTACGATCGCCTTCAGCGTGGGGAGATGCGATCGCATTTTTATCCCCAACTCGCACAATCCCACCACGATTAGTAATGCTCTCTCCAACAAAGCTGCCTAACAAGCCACCTCTAAACCGACTCAACAGTGAGTACCGCATCAATTTCTTCAGGGGTTAACAACTATCCCGTAGTCTCGCCCTAGTATGGCAAAAATTTATAGGCTAATGACCTATCTCCAGCCAGACGCAGCAGATCGACGGCTAGTTTATGATGCTTTTAGCGCTAAAGATTCTGTCTGAGAAACCACTTTTGCCACGCCTTATCGTTGCAGATTCCTCTAAATTCCCCTTTTGCAGGGGGCTAGGAGGGAGCGAATGATGTGCGAGTACTTTTCAGACATCCTCTAAAGTAAAGAGCCTTTCTTCCAGTGATGCCCGAACACCTATGCTTGACGCTAGCCAAATCATTGCTGAGCAAACTGACTCCATCATGCAGCAGTGGATTAAGGAAGTCCGTAAAGATTGCCGAATCGAAAGCTCTGCCCATGTGTCTGATACAGCTTTAGGTGATTCTCTGCCTCGACTGCTCAAATCAATGGCGGCAGTACTCGCTCGGCCGCAGGGAGACTTTAGAGATATTGCTGAAGGAAGTTTAGAACACGGTAGTTTACGAGCCAAACAAGGCTATGATGCCGACGAAATTGCCCAAGAGTATGGTCTATTGCGTCGAGTGATTTTTTCGGTGTTAGCGCCTTACTGCCTCAAGGGTTCTCCTGAGGAGATTATTCAAACGTTTATTCAGATCGATACGGTGTTAGATGAAGCAATTTCTCTTTGCTTTAAAACCTACATGCAGGAGCGGTTACAGGAATTAGAGCAGATTCAAAGTCAGTTAACCTTGACAAATCGGGAACTAACTCGTCTGTTTGAAGCCAGCAAACACCAGCTTTCTTACCTAGCCCATGAGTTAAAAACACCGCTAACGTCTGTGATTGGTTACTCAGAACTGCTCTTACGGCTGCAACAACAAAATCGTAACGCTGACTCCACATCTACCAATATCCGCAGTATCGAGCGAGTACTACAAGGAGGGCGGCATTTGCTCCACATCGTCAATGATGCTCTGGAACTATCACGCTACGATTCAGCTCAAATCCAGTTAAACTTAGAATCGATTGATGTTTGTTGCGCGATCGCAACCGCCAAAGAAGCGATCGAGCCACTCGCCCAAGCTAAAGGGTTACAGCTTAAACTGGCGTGCGAAAACGCTCCCTCTCAAGTTCTAACCGACCCGTTTCGCTTGCAACAGATTCTCACGAATCTTTTAAGCAATGCCGTGCGCTATACAGAGGCGGGCTTCATTCAAGTGAGTTGCGAAACGCGATCGGATGACAAATGGTCTCTCACCGTCACCGACACTGGCATCGGCATCGCCCCAGAAGATCGAGAGCGCATTTTTGAACCCTTCTCGCAAGCTTTTTTTAACAAAGGGCGTCAGCATCGAGAGGGTACGGGTTTAGGACTAGCCATTGTTTCCCGCCTCGTCAAATTACTCCAAGGTGAGATTTACCTGGTTTCGGAAGTTGGAGTTGGCTCTACTTTCACCGTCACCTTTCCCTTCGCCATCCAAGCCAACAACTCAACCAACCGCTAATCGATTGTTTTAAGGATTTCCCAAAAATAAGATTACCCGATCTTGTGGAGCAGGTATCGCACTGGGCTACGTCATGCAGGGACAATGCACAACAGACGACGGACAAAAAATGACCGAGTCAATATGCAATGATTTTATGCGTATGAGCTTATCGCTTAGCCAGTGTCCAATTTTCTTAAGTGATGAACTAGAGCCTGTAGACCTAATCGATAACTTTCGGCACCGAACCCACTGATTTGCCCGATCGCAATAGGTGCAATATACGAATGATGCCGAAAGGCTTCGCGCTGATAAATATTACTGAGATGAACTTCTACTGTAGGAATCGCTACTCCTGCTAAGGCATCACGCAGAGCAACGCTGGTATGGGTGTAGGCACCGGCATTGATCAGAATTCCTTGATGCTGCCCTAGGGCTTCATGAATTGCATCGACCAAGATACCTTCATGATTGGATTGCCGTGCAAAAACTTTAGCTTGTAGCTTTTGCGCGTCTTGCTCCAACAGTTGGTTAATCTCGTCTAGGGTTACTGAACCGTAAATTCCTGGCTCGCGGCGTCCCAGCAGGTTCAGGTTGGGACCGTGCAGAACCAGAAGGCTTAAAAGGCTCCAGTTAGGATTAGACACGAGAACTGACTACCGACGGCGACGCCCTGGATCGTTAACAGGGATGGGAATCGGCTCAGGTTCCGGTTGCACTTCAGGACCTAGAAGGGTTTCGATGAGCTTGCGTGCCCATTCTTTCAGCTTTTCCAGCACCTTTTCTACATAATCCATTAAACAGAAAGCTCCTGTGAGACAACCTGTATTTCCTTTAACACTAGGACAAGCGTAGATGTTTACTCGTATTACTTCTTTTATCGGAAGTTTGGAGGTATCAGCTCGCCCAATCGGTCTTCATGTTACAGACACTGTCTGAGAAAAAAAGCCCTTAGTGTTGCATTTTCTTATTAATTCTAAGACTAGCACACTCAATAAAAGCATTTCCATCTCACCCAAGGAAGGTTGAGTAGAAGAATTTAGTCAAGGCGGTGTCTTACATCTATCTTTAGTTATAAGTTAACTGATTTCTCCTAGCTCGTCACCTTCCCAATTAATTAATCCTTTGTCTCCCGTCTGGCAATCAAACTACGCCGCAGTTGGTCGAGAGCATTACAGGCGCTAGCATGCCGAATGGAATCGCGGCTGCGGTTTTCCCCAAATTGATACTTAAAGCACTCTACAGTCCCATCCGGTTTGGCTAAACCGATGTACACTAGACCGACTGGCTTGACTTCTGTACCCCCACTCGGGCCTGCAACGCCTGTAATACTCAATGCCCAATGTGTAGAAAGAAGCGATCGCACTCCCAATGCCATCTGCTTTGCCACAGGTTTGCTCACAGCACCCACTCTGTATAAATCGGACTGACTAACACCTAGCAACGACGCTTTCACCGAGTTGTCATACGCAATCACGCCGCCTAAAAAGTAATTAGAACTCCCCGGCACGCTCGTGATCGCACTTCCCAAACCTCCCCCGGTGCAAGATTCAGCTACACTCAAAGTCTGATCGGCATCCATCAACAGTTGACCCACGACAGACGATAGGGTGTCGGAGTCTGTACCAAAGTAATCGATGCCGCCAATTTGCCGTAACTGCTGCGCCACAGGTTCGATCGACTCGTCGGCTTCAGCTTGCGAGGGCGCACGGGCTGAAACTCGTAATCTGACTTCACCTTTAGACGCGTAGGGCGCAACCGTGGGGTTGGGTAAATTGAGGAAGGGTGCAACTTTTTCCGCTAAGGCTGATTCTCCAATGCCCCAAAATCTGAGAGTGCGGCTATAGATAATTTCTCGACCCCAGCCTTGACATTTGAGATAAGGCACAGCCGTCTCCCGCCACATCTGGTGCATTTCACTAGGCACGCCAGGGAAGGTAAGAATCGTTAAACCGGGGCGGGGTTGCCAGATAATGCCAGGGGCAGTGCCACCTGGGTTGGGTAAAACTTCAGCCCCTTTAGGGATTAGCGCTTGCTTGCGGTTACTGGGTGTCATTTCCCGCCCACGCGCTGCAAATTTCTTGGCAATATCATCTAGTATGTCTTGTCGTTCAACTAGAGGTACGCCAAAAAAGTCAGCCAAGGTTTCCGTCGTGAGGTCATCGGGAGTTGGGCCTAGACCGCCTGTAAAAATCAGGATACTACTGCGATCGCAAGCAATCGCCAATACCTCCTGCAAACGCCCTGGATTATCTCCCACAACGGTTTGATAGTAGTGAGGAATTCCCAAATCGGCTAGCTCAAGCGCTAAGAACTGGGTATTGGTGTTGAGGATATCCCCCAAAAGCAACTCGGTTCCCACGCAAATGATTTCTGCACTCATCAGATTTTAGAGTTTAGATTTTAGACTTTAGATTTTAAAGTTTTCATCCAAAATCCACACCATACACCACGCGAAACGCTTTCAGGAAGAGGTGCGAGACTCTTGCCAGATTTACTTATGTTGAATAGGGTCAAGCCTCTAACAGAAAGTCGGCGTGGAAGCCCCCCGTACTTCGAGATGAGGGAGGAAACGCTGTCCGCCGACTTAGGCAATGAGTAATAGGGCATACAACCCTATTACTCATTACTGATTACCCCTTACTTAAACCAGACTGGGTACGGGAATCCTGAGATGAGGATACAACGGGAAGCGATCGCATAATTGAGCTACCCGACGCCGACAGTCAGCCGCTACAGTTTCGTCATCTGGACTGAGTAAGCGATCGGCAATAATATCTGCAATCTCGGTAAATTCTGCCACTCCCAATCCCCGCGTAGTCATCGCTGGCGAACCCAAACGCAACCCACTGGTGACAAACGGAGACTCTGGATCGAACGGTACCGTATTTTTATTGGCAGTAATATTAATGCCACTAACCAATTGGTCAGCCCGTTTGCCCGTCATGCCAATGGAGCGCAAATCCACCAACATGAGATGGTTGTCAGTGCCACCAGAGACAATCTTGAGACCCCGTTTTTGCAGTTGGCTGGCTAATGCCTTAGCATTTTCCAGAACCTGAGCGGAATACTCTTTGAATACAGGTGTCAGCGCCTCGCCAAAGGCGACTGCCTTAGCTGCAATTACATGCTCTAAGGGGCCACCCTGAGTGCCAGGAAATACCGCCTTGTCCAGCTTCTTACCCAGTTCGGCATTGCGGGTGAGAATCAAGCCACCTCTCGGCCCACGCAGCGTTTTGTGAGTGGTAGTCGTGACAACATCACAATAGGGAAGGGGATTGGGGTGATGCCCTGTGGCAACTAAACCAGCGATATGAGCAATATCTGCGAGTAAGTAAGCCCCTACCTCATCCGCAATGCTTCTGAATTTTTCAAAATCAATGATGCGCGGATAGGCAGAGTAGCCGCAAATAATCAGCTTGGGTCGATCTTTGAGCGCTTGTTCTCGAACGAGTTCGTAGTCCAGTTGCTCGGTTTCGGGACTGACCCCATAGTGACAAACTTTGAACCACTTCCCCGACACGTTGACAGGGGAACCGTGGGTGAGGTGTCCGCCATGGGATAAATCCATTCCCATAATCGTGTCTCCCGGTTGCAAGAGCGACAGAAAGACAGCGAAGTTAGCTTGAGCACCGGAATGGGGTTGCACGTTGGCATGAGCGGCCCCAAACAACTGCTTGGCACGGTCAATCGCTAGCTGTTCGACTTTGTCGATGAATTCACAACCGCCGTAGTAGCGCTTTCCTGGTAATCCCTCGGCATACTTATTAGTTAACACCGAGCCTTGAGCCGCCAACACAGCCGGTGAGGTGAAGTTTTCACTGGCAATCAGTTCTAAATGGTCGCGCTGGCGCTGGAGTTCTTCGCCCAGACATTCAGCGACAGCTGGATCGGTTTGAGCCAGAATATCTAAGTTAGTTTCAGTCACTTAAGTTAATTCCTAGAGACGTTCTTCGGTTAAGTTCGTGTCTTAGGTCAGCTGCCGCACCCTGTAGACACTGCTGCAGAAGCGATCGGACAATGTGGCCTATATGTGGTTTGAACCAACGATCTTAACCCTGTTTCCCCCATAACCGGGAGTCAAATCCAGAACCCTTGTTAAATTTCGTTGAGCGATCGATTGCGAGACGTTAAGGTGTGTGTTAAAGCACCGTCTGCTCGATCGACCTCACTTAAGATAGAACTAACAGCCTGAAGAAACAACTGGAGGAGATAGATGTTAGTCATTCTGATGGACGAGCAAATACTTTCCCCAAATCAAATTTGTCAAGGCTGTTTGCTCGCAGACCAGAAGGGTCAACCCCGCTGGCGTCGAGGCAAACTTGGCTGTGGTCACGCCGTTCCCAAGCTCGTTCCTCATCAACCAGACCAGTATGAATGTGAGATGGGTTTTCGGATTGCTCGCATTGAATAAGCGATCGAGATGAGTAGTAAGTGAGAGCCTAGTACAAGAATGCAGAAGGCTCCTGGGCAGAGGACTCCAGGGCAGAAGGAAGAAAGGCTTATACCTTCTACTTTCGGCTTCGTTGTTAACTAGTCACGTATTTCTGCTGTGCTGCACTGGTTGGTCGTGGGCGATGTCGCAAATAGAGACGGGTCAAGTGTAGGCAGAGTGTTGGATGATTTTTGGTCTTGCTAAAGCAACGATCGCTTTTTATTGGGCTAGGGGCAATAAACTTGGTGCCGTTGGTTAAAGCTAACCGATCGCTAAATTGTTGCTAGATCAGAACCAAGGCAGCAGGGTGTACTAATGCGATCGCATAGTGAGAGGAAAGCCATATCTCGTAATCTTGAGGAGGAGAGATGCCCCTAACCCACGAGCAGCACGGGAAGGAGTATCATCTGCGCTATCGTAGAACATAGTTAGGAACGATCGCGATCCACATCCCTATCCACAATTTATGAAGGAGAATGCACGATGACTTGGCGTGGGACAACGACCGTTAAAGATAGAATTTTTGCTTGCCTTCCTTATCTTCTCCCGTTAACTTCTGCTCTACCGTTCGGTACTTATTTATTTCGACAGTTTCCCGCGTTGAGTCTGCTGTTGCTACCCTTACAACCTGTATTACTCATATATAGCGCCATTCCCTTCGCTGGATTAGTAGTTTTTTTCCTATTGTTCTTATTAGTTGTGAGAAATGAAAGAATTGCTCATTTCATTCGTTTCAACACGATGCAAGCAATTCTTTTAGATATTCTTTTAGTGTTGTGCAGTCTAGTTTTACCAATTTTGCTGAAAGCACTACAGTTCAACTTGCTCACAGAAACATTGCTGAATATTGTTTTCCTCGGCACAGTTGTTGCTTGTGGATATTCAGTTGTGCAGTCAATCCTCGGACGTTATGCAGAAATTCCCGCCCTCTCGGAAGCCGTGCACGCTCAAGTCCGTTAAGCAAAATTAGCGTTTAGACGCACTAACAGAGCTTAGAGACCAACGTCCTGCCAAAGCTTGTCAGATCGAGTCAAAACGCATTCAGTAGGTAGGCACAAGTAAACGAAGACATGTAAATAAGTAAATAAGTGTTAAAAGACTAAAATCTTCTGCCTTGGAGCCCTTTGCCCTCTGCCTTGCCTCAACGACAAGTATTAATGCCGACCTACTTAGGCTATGGCGTGACGGGTGAGGAGCGGGCGACAACTGTATTTTCTAGCTCACCGATGCCTTCAATTTCAACGCGAACGCGATCGCCAATTTGCATCGGCCCGACTCCTTCAGGTGTGCCAGTCAGAACCACATCTCCGGGTAGAAGTGTCATGATCTGGGAAATGTAGGAGACGAGAAATTCAGGTGAAAACACCATCTGATTGATCAATGCTGATTGTACAGGTTGAGGGCCATCATTCAAAAAAGTCTGTATCCTTGCTCCAGGATTCAGTTCTCGCACAATCCAAGGACCGAGCGGACAAAAGGTATTAAATCCCTTGCCCCTCGTCCATTGCCCATCCTTTTTTTGTAGATCGCGGGCTGTGACATCATTGGCAATGGTATAGCCCCAAATTTTACTCTGAGCTTCTGCGGGTGTACAGTCGGTACAAGGAGCGCCAATCACGAGTGCTAGCTCTCCCTCATAGTCTACTCGTTGCGACTGAGGCGGATATTGAATTTCTCGGCCAGAAGCCGTGATAGCCGTTGGCGGTTTGAGAAACAACATAGGTTCTTCAGGAACTGGCGTTCCCATTTCTGCGGCGTGGTCGGCATAATTTTTTCCCACAGCAACAATTTTCGTTGGAGCACAGGGCGCAAGCAACTCGTAGCCACCCGGTTCCAGCTCTAAATCGGTAGGTTGACCTTGCAACCAAGGTGGTGCATCGAGAACTCGAATGCTGCGTGTCAGTTGCAACAGACCATAGTAGGTTTGTCCTTGGTTGGATTTGATTCGGACGTAGCGTTGCGCCATACTTTTGCTCCTTGCTGCCTTAACGAAATTAGAATGGTTTATCTTACAGATGCGGATTGTTCCTCGTCGCTAGCTAGAATTAATAGCAGAAAGTTGTAAGATTTTAAGTCCTTGCTTCTTCCTTTAGATGGACAGATACCCGGATGGGTGCTGTCCATCTAAGCGTGAAGAAGCCAAGTTGTCCAAAAGGAGATTAGCACCTGTGCCCGAAAATTACGAAATGATGTACATCCTGCGCCCTGATTTGGGAGAAGAGCAGATAGACCAAACGATCGCAAAATACGAAAACCTCCTACGAGAGCAAGGCGCAGAGGATGTCCAGATTCAGCATCGCGGCAAACGTCGTCTCGCTTACGAAATCCAACGGCAGCGCGAAGGCATTTATATCCAAATGAACTACAAAGCTCCAGGTAGCCACGTTGCACCCGTTGAGCGAGCGATGCGCCTGAGTGAAGAAGTCATTCGCTATCTGACTCTGAAAGAGGAAGTCCGCGCAGCAGAACCCGAACCGGCTGAAGCAGCCAGCTAAGATCGTTTCAAGCTGTATCCTCTGCGCTAAGACGCACAGAGGATTTTCTTGAAGGTAATTAAGCTGACTGAATGCCAGAAGTCAAGCAGAGTCTGTATTAGACCATCAATGTACTCCCCACGCCAAGCAGGTAGGGGAGTTTTTTTAAAACTGTGAGGTATTGTACGCTTAGAATCCACTAACCACTAACCACTAACTACTAACTACCTCACCTGGACATTATTTTCTCGGAGTTCTCTTGAAAAGCGATCGCCTTTTTGGCAATCCTCCAAGCTCATCCTGACCCAGGTAACAATAGTCAGAAGAGAGATATACACATCCTCTCCTACACCTATCCTGCCATTGGCAGCGAAACAGTGTCTCTACCCTCGCCGCGCTCCTCCGTCTACCCATTATGACAGTAACGGATATTGCCTACCACAGAGTTTCGAGCTGGAATCGGCAAACCTTTGAACGCTTGAAACTAGCCTTGAGTATTGGTCTGCGTCGCCAACTGTTTGTCGCGGTATGCGATGACTTAAGCTTGCGTAATCGTTTGGCTCAACAATTGGACGCTGAGTTGGGGGCAACCCTGACCATCGTGTCAGGGGAGGAACCGAACTTGCCCAAATTGGTGAGTCTAAACTTAAACGTAAACGACCCCAATCCCCTGGCTCAAATTGCACAATGGCTAGCGCAGCACAGGCAACCCGATAGCCTGACACCCAACCCAGCATTTCAATTTCTAGGCATCGAGCGCTTAACGCGTAAACCCGCAGCACAGCGACTCTTTCTCCGGCGTTTGCAGACGATTGAACGCAATCTGCCGCGCTTAGAATCGGCGCTCTTACTTTGGTTACCACGACCTTGGTTTTATACCATTCAGCAGTCCGTACCAGAATTTTGGCAGTGGCACACGGGTCTGTTTGAGTTTGAAGGAGAACCTACGCCACTACCGCCAGTTGGGGCAACCCGGCCAGAAGCGTCTCGCGTTCCCCTCGTTTCAGAGGAAGCAAAAGGTTCTTTCAAGGAAGACTTAAAAACGCTACTCGCTCAAGACTTAGGTGAGAGCCTCGATTTGGTGACTCTGCGTAAAAAAATTGGTGGAGAAAAAGAACGCAGAAACGATTTACAATCCTATCAAACGCCTCAACAGACGCCGAGCGATCGCATCAACGAGTCGATACCTGAAGGCAAGAAAACCAATGCCGCCAATTCTGGAAGCGTCGTTCCTTCCCCTGGGCCTACAGAACAAAAGGCTCTGACGCCCCAACAGCCGACCGCGAACGGAACAGCTAAACCGTATTCGTACCAAGATGCAGTTACTCAATCAGAGGAACTCAAGCGTCAAGAGGAAGCTCTACTTGCCAGTCTTCCATCAGCTCAAATAACTCCAGCCGCGCAGCAAGAAGGAGGAAAAGAGCCATCTGCATCACCAGCATCGACTGTAGAGGCATATTTGCAACTCGGTCATCACTATCGTCAGATTGTCGAACAGGGAGATGCCTCCGAGGAAAATTTAGCGATCGCAATTCAAGCTTACGAGCAGGCACTACAATTTGTCGAAGAAGGCTCCTCCCAAATTCCAGACCTGCTCAACGACATCGGCAATCTCTACTGGATGCTATCCCGTTGCCCCACCTGTGCCGATCGTAACCTGTCCTACCTAGAGCAGAGCATTCAAGCTTATCAGTTGGCACTGACTAGGCTAGTGGCTGAAGAAGCGCCTCAGACCTACGCGATGATTCAGAATAACCTGGGAGCCGCGTATGGGGATTTAGCTCGTCACAAAGACCCAGCAGACAACATAGAGCAATCGATTCGTGCCTATGAAGAAGCTCTGCGCTATCGGCGTTCTGACAGCTCTCCGATTAAGTATGCCTCTACACAGAACAATTTAGGGACAGCGTATTGGAATTTAGCTCAGCATCAATCCCCGGTTGAGAATCTACAAGCCTCGATCTCAGCTTATACCGAAGCGCTGTGTCATTACCACAACAAATCTGAACCCCTAAATTGGGCGATGATTCAAAACAACCTGGGTACTGCCTACTGGAATCTCGCTCAGTACGAACAAACGGAAACCTGGTTACAACTGGCAACCATCGCCTATCAAGATGCCTTAGCTTATCGAACGCCAGAAGCTGCTCCTGCCGCCTGTGCTGCTACTCAGAATAACTTGGGAACGGCCTACTGGCACTTGGCCGACCGATTTCAGGATGAACCCAGGCAGCAGCAGAACTACTTACAACAGTGTATTGCAGCTTATGAAAGTGCGATCGCGCTTGCCGAGCAACTGGCGCAAAGAACTCCGCCAGTTTCCGTCAACTTCGATGTCGTTGCCACCCGGAACAATCTCGGACTGGCGCACTACCAGCTAGCGACAGAGGCGCAATTTGCGATCGACCAAGGCTCTAAATCCGCTCATCTGGAAGCATCTCTCCAGCAGCATGCTAAAGCCTGTACCAGCGTGCCAGCGCAATCGGATGTTTATCAAACCGCGCTGAGCTACATTGTCAAAACTGTTCGTACCTTTTACCGAGACGGCGGTATTGCTGGACAAAATGTTGCCCTCTCGAAGGTTCCGGGTCAATTGTTACCGGAAATTCTGCCACGCTTGTAAAGCCTCAGAGCTTGAACCACTAATAACTTTTATCTGTAGGGTGGGCGCTGCCGACTAACGATAGAATCAAGTTTTCTAGTTTTAACTGGCAGGGTTCACCCTACGATGATTGAGAAAGGTGCAGGATGTCACTTATAGCGGTTCTCAATCGGGTGTATCACCCACTATTGAGAACCGCTACAAAAGTTAGTTGATAGGACAATCTCTTTCCTTAGCACCTAGCCCTCTTCGCCTAGTCTCTAGTTCCAATTTAGGTGGTAGGAATTAGCAATTGTTCAAGGGAGAAGCGTTACACTCAGATCCGTTGATAATTCCTTGAAAACTGCTAATTCCATGCCTGCTACTTTCTCAGTGCGATCGCAAAACCGTCAAGCCAATTCCTCTAGGGACTCATCAGTTTTTGATGTTATCGTCATTGGTTCTGGTATTGGGGGACTGGTAACAGCAACTCAGCTAGCAGCGAAGGGAGCAAGAGTTCTGGTACTAGAACGCTACATCATTCCGGGTGGCAGTGCTGGTTACTTTGAGCGAGACGGGTACCGATTTGATGTCGGGGCGTCGATGATTTTTGGCTTTGGCACTCAGGGAACAACCAACCTGCTGACAAGAGCACTCGATGCCGTAAACGTCAGTCTAGAGACAATTCCTGACCCAGTACAAATTCATTATCACCTGCCTGCTAATTTAGAACTCAAAGTTCATAAGAATTATGAAAAGTTCTTGCAAGAACTGACAGCACGCTTCCCGCACGAGCAGCAAGGAATTCGCCAATTTTACGATGAGTGCTGGAAAGTCTTTAACTGCCTGAACGCGATGGAGTTACTTTCCCTGGAAGAACCCCGTTATCTGACACGAGTTTTCTTCCAGCATCCCTTTGCGTGTTTGGGATTGGTCAAGTATCTGCCGCAGAATGCTGGTGATATTGCTCGTAAGTACATTAGCGACCCCCAGCTATTAAAGTTTATTGATATGGAGTGTTACTGCTGGTCCGTCGTGCCTGCTGACCAGACGCCCATGATTAACGCAGGGATGGTTTTTTCCGATCGCCATTATGGTGGCATCAACTACCCTAAGGGTGGGGTAGGTCAAATCGCGCAAAAACTGGTGGAGGGCTTGGAGAAAGCTGGGGGACGGATCGAGTACAAAGCCAGAGTGACAAAAATCCTGATTGAAAATGGCAAAGCGGTAGGCGTTCGGTTAGCCACAGGTCAAGACTATCGAGCCAAGCGTATTGTGTCCAATGCAACTCGCTGGGATACCTTCGAGAAGTTACTCCCTGCCCAGGAGATGCCAGTGGCTGAAAAGAAATGGCGTCAGCGGTACCAAAAGTCACCGAGTTTCTTGAGTTTGCACTTGGGTGTAGAGGCCAACGTCTTGCCACCGGGTACGGAGTGTCACCATATTGTGCTGGAGGATTGGGACAAAATGGAGCAGGCTGAAGGGACGATTTTTGTATCGATCCCAACACTGCTCGACCCCGATTTAGCTCCTCCTGGATACCACATCATTCATACCTTTACGCCAAGTTGGATTGACGATTGGCAAGGTCTTTCTGCGAATGAGTATGAACAGAAGAAAGAAGAAGCGGCCTGGCGGATTATCGATCGCCTAGAAAAGATTTTTCCAGGTTTAGATGCAGGGCTAGATTATATGGAAGTGGGAACAGCACGCAGCCATCAGCGGTTTTTAGGGCGCGAGGATGGAACGTATGGGCCAATTCCCCGGCGCAAGTTAATGGGCTTATTGGGGATGCCATTTAACCGCACATCAATTCCGGGACTTTACTGTGTGGGGGATAGTACATTTCCAGGACAGGGATTAAATGCCGTAGCGTTTTCTGGGTTTGCCTGCGCTCATCGGGTAGCAGTAGATTTGGGGATCTAACATGGCAGTATGAGTTAATTTAGGTCGTCAAGCGATCGCCAATTGTTAAAGGCGATTGCTCTAGAACACGGCTTGGGGCTTTAATCAAATCGGCTGCCTTTTCACCAATCATAATTGTGGGTGCGTTCGTGTTTCCCGTAGTGATGGTGGGCATAATCGATGCATCCACAACTCGCAGCCCCTCCACCCCATGAACCCGCAGTTCGGGGTCTACAACCGCCATTAAATCAGTTCCCATCTTGCAAGTACCGACTGGATGCCAGACACTATCAACGACTTCCCGAACGTAAGCTTGAAGTGCTTCATCGCTGGTTACATGAGTACCGGGAGCAACTTCCTCGCCTCGGAACTCATCGAACACGGTGGAGTGGAACAGTTGACGGATAATTTTTATCCCTATCACCAGTTTTTGCAGATCGGATTTACTCTGGAGATAGTTCATCCGAATACAAGGTGAGTCTTTGGAGTCAGCAGAACGCAGAGTAACACTGCCACGACTCTGGGGATGGGTCAAACAGGCTGTACTGGTGAATCCTGGGCCACCCTGGGGATAGCCAGGAGGCACCCACAAAACTGGCCCGGAAAAAAACTGCAAATCGGGCGCAGCCTCTAAACTGCTCTCGGTCTGTAAGAATAACCCGGCTTCCGCGATATTGCTGGTTGGGGCAGGCTGCAAATCTTGAATTGCCTGATGTGCTACTGGAACTTGAAGGTGATCTTGGAGGTTCTGACCGACGCCTGGTAAATCGACGACGACGGGAATGCCGCTCGATCGCAAATGGTCTGCATTCCCAATCCCAGAGAGCATCAGCAGTTTAGGGGAATCGATCGCGCCAGCCGAGAGAATCACTTCTTGGTTGACTCGAATTTGGTACGATGTCCCCTGAAGCAGGTATTCTACGCCGACCGCGCGCGTTCCCTCAAACAGTAACCGGGTCACTAACGCACCGGTTTGAGCGGTCAGATTGGAGCGATCGAGAATCGGCATCAGGAAAGCAGCCGCTACACTGTGCCGCTTACCTTCTTTGATTGTCAGCTGATACAATCCCGCTCCTTCCTGTTGTGCCCCATTGAAATCAGGATTCCTTTCATAGCCCATTGTCACAGCCGCCTCAACAAAGCGCTGCGAGGTGACACCCGGAGCAATAGGATCGCTCACGTTCAACACTCCACCAACCCCGTGAAATTCGGATGCTCCCCGCTGCTGGTTCTCAGATTTTTTGAAGTATGGCAACACCTCTGGGTAGCTCCAGCCCGGATTACCCAATGCTTGCCACTGGTCAAAATCGTGACGGTTGCCTCGGATGTAGATCATGGCATTGATCGAACTAGTGCCACCCAAGACTTTCCCCCGCGGACAAAAAACTTTACGGTGATTGAGGTGGGGTTCTGGTTCAGTCCAATAAGCCCAATCGACCTCGCTGCCTAAGAGTTTTGTCCAGTCCAGGGGATTTTGAATTTCTGGTTTAGTTGCTGGCTCACCCGCTTCGAGCAGTAACACGGTTGTTTTACCGTCTTCGGTGAGACGATTGGCAACCACACAGCCTGCCGAGCCTGCACCAATGACAACATAATCGTATTGAGTCATGACATTCTCCTTTTTCTTTTGGGGTATTGTTGTACAGGATTTGTGCCATCTCAATAATGCAAGCTTGTAGACGCAAAGAGTTCTTGGGGGGTCATGCTGATTTGTCCCTGAATATTCTGTCTTATCTTGACCAATCGCACTGTGCTTGTGCAATCAAGAGTATCGAATTTGCTGGCGAGAAGTGCTAACTGCTGACGATTGTTTTTGACATTGAGTGGTTAGCGATCGCATTCCGGCATTTTTGCGAAATTGGGATGCACCCAACTCGCAAAAAATCGCAGCTATAAAAGCTTAGTATGTCCTTCGCGGACTAAAGAAAAAAAGGGGTAGCCAACCGGGATTTAGTATGACTTATTCATCACCATACCCTGTGATGCTAATCACATAAATACTCGCTATTGGATCACAAGAGCCAGTGATTGCAAACGACAAAAATGTACATTGGACACCTCTTACCTATGTCGGCGTGACCTATTGTGCCTAGCAGTTCTCGACACGAATATACAAATCTCTCTAAAATTCATGAGGGCATTGCTACCCTCATTTATGCCGGGACTCGTGAGCCAGACTCCACCTCAGTCATCATCAAAACCCTCAAAGTCGAGTATCCTACGCTTGAAGAAATTACCCGGCTCAAACATGAATATAAAATTCTTCAGCTTTTGAATCTTGAAGGAGTTGTCAAAGCCTTAAGCTTAGAAACCTATAACAACAAGTTGGCGCTAGTTTTAGAGGATTTTCAGGGAGTCTCTCTTCAGCGCTTTCTCAACAACCAGAAAATTCCCATTCTTACCTTTCTTTATCTTGCTTGCCAGCTTGCAGAAATCCTCCACAAGCTACATCAAAATCACGTTATTCACAAAAATATTAAACCGCACAATATCCTCATTAACCCTCAATCTGAAAAACTCCAACTTATTGACTTTAGCCTCGCCACCTGTCTGTCGAAAGAAAATCCGACAATTAGCAATCCCAACTTACTCGAAGGCACCCTTGCCTATATGTCTCCAGAGCAGACTGGCAGGATGAACCGCTCGCTAGACTACCGCACCGATTTTTATTCTCTGGGCATCACCTTCTATGAAATGCTAACGGGCCAGTTACCCTTTGTGAGCAATGATCCGCTCGAATTAGTACACTACCACATTGCTAAAACACCAGTGCCACCTCATCAGCGAAATCCCGAAGTTCCGCCAGCCGTATCGTCCATTATCATGAAATTGCTTGCCAAAACGGCGGAAGACAGATATCAAAGTGCCTTTGGACTCAAGGCGGACTTAGAAGAAGTTTGGCAAAAGCTGCAAGCGCCGGGACAAATTGAAGGGTTCATTCCGGGGAGGTTGGATCGATCGAGTTCTTTTCTCATTCCTCAAA
>DATNPT010000489.1:0-5898 GCA_036703075.1 Chroococcales cyanobacterium | reverse complement strand
GATTGCTTGCCATTGCTGTCGTACATCGGAGGACAAAACTAAGGCTGTATTTCCTTCCTCGTCGCACACCTGGCTGCGAAATCGCACACCATCCAGAAATTCGTTATCCCAAAAATTTAGTCCTAAGTTACGTTCCAGTTGCAATGTGTCTGGAAACAAGACTGGCGTTCCCATCGGTTTGCCATGCAGAATCGCTTCGGGGGTGCGATCGCTAAATAAAGTCACTGCATAACCGGCGTCAACAAGACCAATCCCTAAGTGAAGCCCTGCTTGACCCGCTCCAATTATTGCAATTTTTCGCATACTGAATCCTACTTTTTAATTTTCAACGTGGTAATGAACGAATTGGAGGAATAAATTACATTATATTTTTGGTTATTCTGGTGCAATTACATCCACCAACAAAGCCGTTTTTTGACGATTATCTTAGTTCTGGTTTGAACTGCTTCTGAACTGTAATTTTCTTTCTCATTCATCAACTTCAGGGGAGAATTTAAAACATTCGACCAGTACACATTGGAAACAGGATGGAGAATAGATTTGCTTGAAGGTTTGGTAGGTTCTATCGTAGTTGTTTCATCCTCGATAGGCTTCTGTGCCGATACAGATGAGGAGACGGGGAGAGGAGATTCAACAGAACCTGAGGCGGAATTAGATTGAAATACGCTAAGATTCATTGGTTTTTCCTTGTGATTAAGTGGGTGAGAGGCATCAAATTGGTGATAGGTGACAGGTTTCGACTAAGTCAAGACCCATCTGTAAACTCCTAAGCAATCAACAAAGATAAATAACGAAGCGGCGTAGAAGATCATGCTGCTATCTCGGTCTTGCAAGCTGGCGAGTAGAAGTTGACCTGAACTCATGGCTAAAAAGATAAATCCATATCCACTCATCGGCGTATTCGATGCCAGTAAAATTCCTCCACTTAACGCACAATAACTGCTAGAAAGCTTTAAAGATTTACTGGAAAACTTAGGTAAATTCGGATGCCGAATCCGAGAAAAATTCCTTAACATTGAGAGCTGTGTAAGATGCATTTCAGTTTATTTTCTTTGTGATTCACTATGTAGATATCTTAAATAAAAATATTCACTTAATTCTCAATACCCCACTGCAATAGAGTTTAGAATTTTCGTCAGTTAACCAGCGAGCAACTAAGCGGTTCCTACGGGATTTGGTAATTGGGGCTGGCACTGTATCTAATACCTGAGCGTTACCAGTTGCAATCTTTTTTTCTGATAGAGTAGTAGCCATTTTTTGAGTTCTCCTTTATAGAGGTTGGGTGGAGAGGAAACAACAAGAACCTGAAGCGAGGGGGAGTTGCTGATTCCAGGGGAAAGATTTAGCGATTGCTGAATACTATCTAATAGTGAGTACTTGCTTGATAGTTGCAGCTGTGAATCAATATGACAGTCAAACTGATGGTAATTTTTGCTGTTGACAAGGCTACTTCTAAAGGTGGTATTCCCCAGCCGCCTGTTGAGTTGAAGGGCGAGCAGTCTTTGAGGCTTTTTTTGAAGGGTTCATCGATGAAGAAATAGCTGTAACTTCGCCTTGTTTGTTGCGACTTACCTGAAGAATCGTTCCTCGGTAAATCAACTCATAAGTCACTGGTTCTACAGGAGTTTGTGTAATCGCCGCTGGCTCGACTTGATAGGTGTTTCCCCGATAAATCAGCTCATAAGCTGAGTCACGGGTGCGAGTATGTTGAAATGGGCGACGGGCGGTAACGTTGGCAGGATTGTAATCGTATGTAGTGCCGCGATAGATGAGTTTCATGATTTATTTCCTGATTGGTTTCTCGTTGGTTGGGCTTGGAGTTAAGCGCTTTGCTTAACTGTCCTTATCGTAGAGATTCCACTAAAAAGAAACATCTGAAAAACGTCTTGACTCACCCATTAACAAAAGAGAGCAATCCCTACTAACTTTCGTTACTATACTAAGTATATTTACTTAAACCTTTTGTTGATTAACGACAATAAGAGGATACAGGTAGTACCTGCACCCTCTCATTAGCGCCAATCAAATTTGCCTTGTCCTCTCAAATCTGCCAATTATGGTGTTTATTTACATATTCTTTTAGCGTTCCTGGCAATTTGGAACGTCAGCACCAGCTTGCCGCTTTGATAAATTGACTTCCCATCCAGGTAAGTTCCACCAGACTACACGCTTTTGCGGCTGTACCCAAAAGTCTAGATGGTTAATCTTGCCGTTTTCAAACACAAGCGTTGGAAATTTCGGATAGTTGCGATCGCTCGCTTCTGTGTAGTTGCGTCCGAAATAATTCATGCAAACGCTTAATCCCTGCTCAACGCCCAATTTCTCAACTCCAGTGCCTTTTAAGGTTGAATCATCGTAGCTAAACGTTCCGCTGTATGATTGTCCGGCTAATGACCCTTGAGTTACATTAACAGTGAAGTCATAGGTAACGGTAGATGCTTGGGCTTGACTGGTTGCGATCGCAGCAGTACTGAGAGCGACAGTAGCGATCGCCAATGAAAATTTGGGGAAAAGGTTGAGCATAGCAGTATTGATTGATGTTTTAGAGGTTAGTGTTGAGTATCACTCATCAGATGCAATAAGTAGGACAAGTTCAGCAATCTTTGAGTATTGCTGGATAGTGAGTGCTTAATGGACAGTTGCCGACGTATGGGGATTTAGATAGCCATTGCTCGTGTTATTGAACATAAGAAGAGGATTTCACATTAAATGGTATTAGAAAAATTTGTGGAAATCCTCTAGTATCTACCACCTAAAACAGTTCTAGAAGGCAGTTAGCATACCAGCAAGCTCCTGGAGGCTTTTCCACGTTGCATTGCCAACAATACCATCACTTAGCAATTGACGATCTTTTTGAAAAGCTTTGACAGCCGTTTCAGTCTTAGAGCCAAAGTCCTCATCTACAATTCCTTGATAGAACTTACCATCCTTCAACACTTGTTGAACTCTAGCAACCAGTTGACCAGTACTGCCCTTACTTAAAGTTGGTTTTTCAACAAGAGCATGAGTCTGCAAAACTTGCCAGGTATTAGAGCCAACAATGCCATTTTGTGCAAGAAAGAACCGATATTGGATGACTTTAACTACTTTTTCGGTTTCAGTTCCAAATACTCCGTCCTCTGAAATTTGCTGGCGATGACCCAATTCACCATTCAAAAGCTTTTGTAATTCCTTAACTTTTGAACCTTGAGCGCCTATTTTCAGCGTTGGATTGCTGCTGATTGTTGCTGTGTTAGATAGATTAGACATGAGCGTTTTTCCTGCGGGTGTTATATTTGTTTGTTTTTCTCCTGTCTTGATAATAAAGATTCCACTCTTCGAGAAACATCTGAAAAACGTCTTGATTCACCCATCAACAAAAGAGAGCAATCCCTACTAACTTTCGTTAATATATTAAGTATTTATGCTTAAGTCTTTCGTTGAGCGTTGCTCGCCACACCTGCCCTAAGCAAAACGTATTGTTGATGCTCCGCACCGCTACGTGGCGCAATGCTAGTGCGAATGGGCTAACCGATTGAATAACAACGAAATGATGAAAATGCTTAATTATTGAGTGCTGATGCGATCGAGGTTGCATAAATGGCTAACTGCGATCGATTTTTGAGCGATAAGCGATTGAGCAAATGAGTGACGTAAGTCTTAACCGTTCCTTCAGCCAGGTGTAGCTGTGTGGCAATTTCGCGGTTTGTTGCGCCTTGACCAATCAAGCGCAGCACATCTCGTTCTCTGGGAGGCAACTGAGTTAACTCTTCTGGTGCGGGTTTAGCCTCCAAATTATCTGAATCTGGAACCCTCGTTAAAAGCCTTTCCATTAGCCCTGGAGCCATTTGGCTATAGCCGCGATGCACTAAACGAATTGCCTCTGCCAGTTCGGGGGCTGGCATATCTTTGAGCAAATAGCCTTTTGCACCCGCTCGCATCGACTGAGCGATGTCGCGATCTTCATCAAATGTACTCAGAACTAAAACCTTGGTGTTGGGAAACTGCTCGCCGATCAGCCGCGTGGCTTCAATGCCGGTCATTACGGGCATTCGGATATCCATCAGCACCACATCGGGCTGTAACGTGGCAACGAGATCGAGAGCAACTTGACCATTCTCCGCAGACCCCACCACTTGGAGATCGGGTTCCTGGGCGAGTACTGCCTGTAGCCCTTGGCAAATCAAATTCTGATCGTCCACAAGTAATAAGCGAATCATTGCAGCACCTCTGATAAGGGGAGTTCAACTTTGATCTGACAACCCGCTCCCGGTTTTGCTGTCAGGTGGAAATCGCCGTCTAGGGCAGCAACCCGTTCTCGCATTCCTTGTAACCCAAACCCGGTCATTTTCTGCTCACAATTGAATCCCTTGCCATTATCCTCAATCGTGAGGCAAACCCCTTCAACTTCGCCGTCTGGGAGAGAATCGCCCGTCGTAACTAGCTGAATTTGCACGCTTGTAGCTTGAGCATATTTAGAAATATTTGTCAATGCTTCTTGCACGACTCGGTAGAGGGTTTTGGACACGGGCGACGGGAGACGCTCTGCTAGATCGATGCGAGTTGTGGGGGTGATGCCAGTGACTTGCCGAAACTCTTCGGCTAAATCCGCGATCGCTTCTTCTAAAGGTTGTTCGGCTTGTTGATCTGCCCGCAGCGTCCTCACCGATTGCCGCACCTCCTGCATGGCAGTTTTACCCAGTCGTTGCGCCTGAGTTAGAAAAGATTGGGCTTGAGCTGGGTCAGTGGTCAACAGGGAAGCAACAGCTTGCAACTGAACGTTCAAGGCAGTCAGGGCGTGTCCCAGAGAGTCGTGAATCTCGCGGGCAATCCGGTTGCGTTCTTCGATCGCTGCCATCTCTTCAATGCGCCGTAGGAGCGATCGCTCCTGCTCTAAGGCTTGCAGGAGTTCTGCCTGGGTTTGCTGCAACTGGCGATTTTGCGCTTGCAGTTGCATTTGCAGCCGTCGAATGGTGAGTTGATTTTCAATCCGGGCCAGGACTTCCTCAACTTGATACGGCTTTTGGATGTAGTCCACCCCACCGCTAGTAAAAGCTTTAACTTTATCGAGTACCTCATCCAGCGCACTGATAAAAATCACCGGAATCTCGCGGGTTTGCTCATTGGCTTTCAGGCGAGTACAAACCTCATAGCCATCCATATCTGGCATTTTGATGTCGAGCATAATCAGATCGGGCGGCGCAGCACTCGCGCCCATCAGCGCCATTGCTCCGTTGATCACACTTCGCACTTTGTACCCACGCTCCGTCAGCGTAGAGGACAGCAGACGCAGGTTGTCCGGCGTGTCGTCAACAATCAGGATATTACCTTTGGGTACGGTAGAGGGTGAGTCCATCTGGGCATCTCTCAAACTTAGGCTTGAGGTTTAGGCTTCAGGTTGACTTAACGCCACAATCCGATCGAACCGATAGCGATTAACCATCTCGGTGAGGGCAACCGTCAGGCTAGCATGTTCCGGTGGGATTTGATGAATCAGCTGAACAATTTGCTCTCCATCAACACAAGTTGCAGCCTCGTGAAGTTGTTCTCGCCACAGGGCAGGCATCACATCAAGCAGTTGTGAGTTCACTTGGGACGGCGTTACTTCCGGTTTGGGGGGCACGGCAAGCGGTTCATAGAGGTATCGCACCCCCAGATAATGCGCCATCTTCTCAAAAAGTTCCTCTTCACGGAAGGGTTTGCGAACAAAGTCATCGCAACCCGCTGACAGAGCAACGACACGCTCTTCCTCAAAGGCGCTGGCAGTCAGGGCAATGATTACGGTCGCTTGCCCCTTTAACTGCGATTTGATGTGTTTACTGGCTTCATAGCCATCCATCACAGGCATCCGCAAATCCATCCAAATCAGATGGGGTTCAAACGATTCCCACAGGACAATTCCTTCTTGACCATTGGTGG
>DATNPT010000485.1:0-4732 GCA_036703075.1 Chroococcales cyanobacterium | reverse complement strand
TTGTTCATTTAATTGATCGTTCCTAACAAGGATTCAACAACTTACATAATTTGTAATCTGTTATGTAAGGGTATGGTATTGCCCTGCCCTTACACAGGAAATTGGATGTTAATAAATCTTCAATCTTAAGACTCTTCTTCCTTTTCATGTTCAGCTTTTTTCCGCTTCACTTCTTCCTGCATTGCAGTCAGCTGAGCCTGAACTTCGGGAGGGGGCGGAACGGCAAATCCCATATCACCAATCAAGACATTCGGTTGTCCTGTAATAATCGTCGTCCCTACAGGTACGGGAACTCCAAAAGGACCAATGGTCAATCCATTAACCACAGAGGTTACCCGTGCGGCTGGTCGTCCACTGATTAAAACGGTGAACCCCCCAGTTGCAATAATGCCAGGAGCATAGTTGATGACTGGACCGTAAACCATATCGCCAACGCAAGCCGCTGGCAGTCCTCCAATTAAAACATTAGGGACACCGGGCGGAAGAATGGAATCTCCGGTGACGGTAAGATCGCTAACTCGTGCGGCTGGAAAAGACATAGGCTCTGAATAAAGATGGGGAAATAAAAAATAAAAGAGTTAATTGAGCTTAATTAGACCGCCAACAATTTGAACGAGGCTACCCTTCACATTGGTAGTAATACCTCCTTGAAGATTAAGCGTAGCGGCTGTCTGAATAGTGATACCAGCCTGAGTAACTTCCACCGTACTCGCACCAACTCTTAAGGTAATCTTCTGGGTACCAGTAAGGGTAATGTCACCCGCCGCTAAACTGATTCTGTTGGACAGACCTGTGCGTCCAGCTTTTATATCAATATCGCCCGTCGAAGTCAGACTGATGGTTCTGTTACTATCGTCAAGGCGGAGGGTATGTCCCCCACTCGTTTCGATTTCCACAAACTTGTCAGTATCATTCAATCGGTACCAGTGTCCGCCTTGTGTCTTAATGTAAATGCCTTGCTTGCTGCTGCCCTTATCTTCTTCCACATATTGGTGCGTATGCCCGATGCGAGTTTTGAAGGTACGCAGGCGAACCTTACCATTCACAACCGAGTCACCTACCTTTTCTGGAGGAGCATCCTTGCCATTCCAGACATTGCCAATAATATAGGGTCGATGGATATCACCGTGTTCAAATGCAACGAGGACTTCGTCGTTAATTTCGGGTAGACAGTCGAACCCCCGATTCGCGCCTGCCCCCGCGCCCACGACTCGTGCCCAGTAGCTGGCATGGGCATCTCGACCTTGCTGTGGGGTGAGCGTGGGAAACCAGACTCGGACTCGACCCAATCCATCGGGGTCTTTGTTGTCTGTCACAATACCGACTAAGAGCGTCTGTCCGGGTTGAAGGTGGGTTGGAGGAGATAGGATTTCTAAAAGATTGCCCCCCCGCAATCCTCGCACGCTAAATTCAGTAGTGTAGTGGCGTTCGCTAAAAATATGACGGGTTTCTGTCACGTAGTATTTGCCACTATACTTCCCCATGTTCTTTAACTGCACCACTCGACCCGGTTGAATTTTGGGATTGCCTTCGGCTTGAGCATCAGCATGCACAAATTCTCCTCCCAATTCATCCAACAGAGCTTGGGCAAGAGCATCGGCTTCTTTGGCTGTAGAGATTGGCTGATCCACCACTATCACCTTGGGAGTAGATGGTTTTCCTTGAAACGCTGTACTGGTTTTTTCTCCCTTACCATGATCGGTTTCCGTAATGACTTGAGTCGAGGACTTGGTCGAGACAATTTCCTGCTTCTTCTTATAATCCCACCCACGCACTTCCACACTTTGCACCTGTTCGGCACTACTGACGCGAACCCGGAAACTGCTTAGGTTAGTTAACCATTGAAGGTCTAAAGACTCGTCCACTTTAGGTTTGCGAAAGTAGAGCTTGCCATTTTGCACGAACAACTCAAAGCCATTCCGGGCAGCCCGTTCTCGCAAGAATTCCATATTCGTTTGGTTTTCCTGAAAAACGTATTCATGAGGTTCTCCACTCTCATCAATCGTGCCAGGAGATATCCCTACTTCCTGAACAATCTCTTTGACAATGTCTGTATCAGTGTAGTTCTGAAACGAGCGGTTATGCCGCCCCCGATGTAGGCGATGAGAGATGTCATAGCCGCGAACGATCATCGGCGCTTGGGAACCGGAAGTAAAGTGAGTTTCCATTGCCGTGATTTCCCCTTTCAGGACACAGCCTTTCTCTTCCTTCTCAAATTCCGCAGATGCCGTGGTACTAGATTTAAACCCAATTTCGACAGGCTTACCAATCTGCAATAATTTCTCGTAGGGCCAGGGCTGATTTGGTTGCGTGCGTTGATCCTGCTCTCTGCCTGGTAAGTAAGCATGTTGAATGACAAGCGTAAACATCGCTGGTCGATGTAAACTCTCCTCCACGTAAACTTGAAGAATGTCCTCCATTAATCCTGGTGGAGCATCCTGACCATCAATGTTCAGAATTAACTGACCTGTGTAGGTAGCTTGGATGTTGGCTTTGGGATTGACCATGGCGGCTGCTTTGAAAGTAATAGCTAATGTCTAGCGCAGGAAGAGTTCACGGCCAGAAGCTTCTCGAAGACTCTGGCTTGGACTAGGCGCACCTTGACTAGGTTTAGCAGTTGGGGAATCGACTTGTTCTAACGTTAGATCGAGAATGGCTCGAACAGGTGTTCCGTCTGGCAAGAAGAGTGTCAGTTTGAAACTGAGAGTCTTGATAAAGCAGCGGAGATAGCGTTCTTTGCCCCAGGTAAATACGTAAATAGGTGGACGCTGATTTTTTCCATTGCCGCCTTGAGAAAATTCAACCGCTTTTGTGAACTTCCCCACATCCTCAAGGACGTTCTTTCCCGACTCGTAGGTGTCGAGGATAACATTGTTGATGGTCAGCGAATAGGGATTAGGGTGTTTAAAGCTGGTTTTATTTTCTCCCTCCTTTGTACGTGCTCCTGGAGCCTGCTCCAGGCTGATGGTTCGACTAAAGTTCAACAAGTTCGGGTTGAACATAAACTCGATACTTTTTTTACGATCGTCAGTGTTGATGAGTTTTGCTTTTTCTAAGGTCATATGTCCTCCCTAATTAACTTAAGATGTCACCACGGTAAGCGACCTAAATAGGAGTTGCCGCTACGCTCTTGCTCGATCTGCAATCGCTGGCGCACCAAGCCATAAATCTCCCGTGCTAGCTTTTCGAGTTGCTCTGGCGAAGGGGCTGCGACATCCTCGGTATTAGCTTTCACCTCTGTTACTTGGCTAGGTTCCTCGTCTGTATGAGCTGTGGGTGCTGGGCTTGCACTGATTTGGCGCATCACTGGTTCAAACTGTGCCTGAATAGGTGTTTCCGTCGTTCCGAACGGCTGGAGATCGGAAAATTGAGAGCTTACTGGCGACGAGGAATGGGAAGCTGGGGACGAGCTACGGTTGAGTAACTCGGCAATGCTTGACCATTCATCAGGAACACTGGCAACCGCCTCTCGGTTGGATGAAGTGGATGTAGTTTGAGAAACAGACTGAGCAGAAATAGAAGAACTGGAAAAAACTGGAGCAGGGAGTTCTCTACGTTTGACTATTACTGGTTGAGGTTCACTAGGAGGAGTAGTATCTTCAATCGCAGCAGTTTGAATCAGCGGTGTTGAGCCAAGAGGGTTGAGTACAGTGAGATTTTGCAATACGGTTGGCAGTTCAGGCTGTGCGACAACATTAGGTGTACCAGGTTGCTGAAATGGCTGGATGAGGCCTGGCTCTGTTGAGCTTATGTTGTCTGTTGGAAGTGTCGATGCTATGCCAGGGGAAGATTCCTGAGTTTTAGAGGGAGAAATCGGAGGGGAATCGGGAAGTGAATTGGTTGCAGGTGCGATCGCGCTTGGTGCAAAATCAGATGCGATCGCGTTTTCTTCTCCTTGTCTCTGCACGGTTGTTTCTACCCTTGCCTCAGGTGGCAAAGACGACTCCAAGTTAGGCTGTTGTTCTCGGCTAATTTCAGGAGCAGTTTGCCAATCCGTTGTTGGTGTCGATTCCTTATCTTTTTGTGAGAGCGCATCCGTCTCGTCCGTCGCTACCTCAATGTCAGTTGCCGCTTGAAGAACGTCGGGTTCTCTTGGTGTCTCAATAGTTGTCACTTCTGTGACTTGGCGTTGAATGGTTGTTGATTCTGAGATAGGTTGAATGATTGCTGCTTGTGGTGTTGTGTCCTCATCAGTTGAGGGGGTGATTTCTGGATTCTCCAACAGTTGAGCTGGAGTTGATGGAGTGGTGGTAGAGTCGGTTGCGATCGCTTTTTGGGTAGGCTCTTGTACAGATGCTTCTAGCTGTACGGGAGTTGGAACAGAAACTAAGGAAGACTGTTGAGGAGTAGGTGCGGCTTCAGCCACCAATTCATTAAGCGATTGAGGGTTGTTCTCAAGTTCGCTGAGTGCTGGAACTTCTGTGACTTGGCGTTGAATGATTGCTGCTTGTGGTGTTGTGTCCTCATCAGTTGAGGGGGTAATTTTTGGATTCTCCAACGGTTGAGCTGGAGTTGATGGAGTGGTGGTAGAGTCTGTTGCGATCGCTTTTTGGGTAGGCTCTTGTACAGATGCTTCTAGCTGTACGGGAGTTGGAACAGAAACTGAGGAAGACTGTTGAGGAGTAGGTGCGGCTTCAGCCACCAATTCATTAAGCGATTGAGGGTTGTTCTCAAGTTCGCTGAGTGCTGGAACTTCTGTGACTTGGCGTTGAATGATTGCTGCTTGTGGTGT
>DATNPT010000475.1:0-65115 GCA_036703075.1 Chroococcales cyanobacterium | reverse complement strand
CCCCTGAGATTCAGCCGTCTAATTTCCTACAGTTGAGTCATGGCAGGGAACTCCAGAAAGTGACGGTGACTGAAGGAAAGTTTACAACAGCAGACATTAGCTATACCGTCCTTGCACCGTGATACGGAAAATATAGTGTTTCTCAGTTGCATAGACCACATGGTAGGGAATCTCGCATGCGAGATTCCCTACAGATAATTTGCGTCCAATTCATTTGAGAACTGCTATGGCACGGGAGGCAAGGATAGCTATCTTTCCATTCTTGGTTATGGATGATTAGACTGGCTTGCATACGTCGTACAGCCCTAGAAATACATACTAGTGCTACGTCACAACCATTGGCTTTTGCAAGAGGTCTAAATCAATGAATTTACTCTGGCGTAGGATTGTTCGCTTACCTCAGACTTATTTGCTCCTCATCGGCATAGGTTTGGGTTATTTGTGTTTCATTGTTTGGCTGGGTTCCCGTCCGGTTGTGCTGGTAAGTGGAGGGGTTATCGCCCTTGTTGCGATCGCATCTTGGCTTTGGCAATTCACTCCAAAGCCTGTTCCACCTGACTCAGCGGCTAACCTGCTCAATCGAGAAATCTTTCTCTCCGAAGTAGCTGCCTTGGAGCAAAACATTCCCAACCTTCCACAACTCAGATGGGAACAAGCAAGAAGTTGGGCCGAGAGAATTCATGGCTTTGCACAACGGATTGCCGAACGAGAGCCAACTTTAACCCCAGAACTGCTAGAAGCGCTCAACACGGTTTTAGACCTATTGAGGCAAGTGGTGGAAGGCTTACAGGTTACGGAGCAAATTCAAACTTCTACCTACCGCCATCTCGCTCAACAACGGCTACAGGCGAGTTGCGCTCGTCTCCGGGAAACTCACGACCAATTCCAGCAACTGCAAGACCAAATAGCCCTTTCCACATTAGAGCAAGGAACATCGGTTGTGACATCAACACTACCCAAGCGGTTGCAAGTCCTGATTGCGGATAACAAGACGACATTGCAATCCCCTACTGATGAATCTTCCCCACCCTCTCAAGGAGGTTAATTGACCATGAAAAAGTTGCGTATTAGATTCGTTCACTGGTTGCTCGCAGGACTTTGCCTGAGTTTAGTATGGGCTTGCAATAGTGATTCCATGCCATCCGTCAATTCGTTTGAGGATGCTCAAAAGGTTCTACAGGCAAAAGTTCTGCCCAAGATTCAGGTAGAAAAACAAATCGTTCCCGACCAAGTCGCTGCTCGCTATGCTGTCGATAAAATTTCTGAACCGTTGCCTCCATTAGAAGACTATTCCCTCTATGGCGCTCAACCCTCCAACGATCCGAATACCGTCTACATTGAGATTTTTAGCTCGACTGAAAAAGGGAATGCTAAAAAACAGGATGAACGCTGGTTAGTCGATGTCGCTGAAGCCTTTAATAGCAAAAAAGTTACTGCCAGTTCGGGACAAGTAATTCAAGTCGGAATTCGCAATATTCCCTCTGGAGTAGCAACCAGGTTATTAGCCGCGAAAGCTGTAAAACCTACTGGCTTTACGCCCTCCAATGAACTGTGGTTAGCCATGCTCAAAAGTGAGGGAGTCCCTCAAATGATGGTGAATCCCACTTTGGTTCCCAACTATCCTGGATTCCTGGTTCAGAGCAAGGATTATCAGGCGCTGGCGAGTCGTGGAACTGTGACGTTTGAGACACTGTTAAACGCTATTTTGGCAGGCAAATTAACGATTGGTTATCCCAATCCCTATGCGAGTTCTTCAGCCTTGAATTTACTGTATACAGTTTTCTGGCGAGGCGCGGGCCATCATCAAGACAAAAAACCGCTAACCGTAGCAGACTTGCAATCTCCCCAAGTTAATTCTGTTTTTGACACCTTTCAAAAGCAAGTTTTGGTAACAACGTTAACAACGTTGGACTTGAAGGACATTTTTATCCGCGACCAACAAAAACTGCAAGCTTTTCCTTTGGAGTACCAGAGTTATGCAACCCTGAAACGCTTGCCGGGATTTGAACAGACGGTGTTTATCCCGTTTGGAGTTCCTCACAATAGTCCCTTAGTCGGTTTTGAGTGGAATACTCCTACTCAACAGGACGCTCTCAAGAAGTTTGCTGAATTTGCTACATCTGCCCCGATGCAACAACTGGCCAAAACCCAAGGCTTTGAGGCGACAGATTATCTCAAGAGTAGTGATTTGCCACCTGTTCCGAGTGGAGAAGTTCTTAAGGCGGCTCAAACCTATTGGAAGCAGCGTAAAGACGGGGGACGCACCGTTTATATGACGATCGTAATTGATACGAGCGGTTCAATGGAAGGCGATCGCCTCAAGTCAGTGAAACAAGGGTTGCAGATTGCCAGTAACGCGATCAATAGTGGAAATCAGGTAGGACTGATTACATTTAGCGATCGCCCCAAGTACTTAGTTCCTCTTGCTCCCTTTGATACCCTGCAACACCAACGCCTCTTAGCCGCGATCGATCGACTGGAAGCCGATGGCAGTACTGCCATGTACGACGGGACAATGGTGGGATTAGCAGACCTGATGGAGCGCAAGAAAACCGATCCAAATGGGCGATTTTACCTGCTTCTACTGTCCGACGGGGAAGCTAACGCAGGATTTAACTTTGAGCAGGTGAAGGACATTGTGAAATACAGTGAGGTGCGGGTCTATCCGATCGCCTACGGAGAGGTCAATCAACAGGAATTGCAATCGCTCTCCAGCTTGCGGGAGTCTACAGTCCAAGCCGGGAACCCTCAGAACGTACAACGTCTACTCAAAGAGCTGTTTCAGACAAATTTGTAAAGGTGACACCATGACTAAACTGAATCAACACCTTTTACGGACGTTAGGGCTAAGCTGGCTGGGCTTTTTAATTGTAGGTTTGCTAATTAGCTGGGTGTTTGCTGTCCCAAAGGTTGTCGTTCTGATCGACCGGAGTTATTGTCCCCCAGCTCAATGGCAACGGGTAACGCAGAGTTACGAACAACTGTATCGCCAACATCAACACCAAGAGTTAGAAATCCAACAAGTCATTCTATTTAGCGATTTGGGTAAAGACATTTTATCTCCCCCTCCAGCACCGGAAGTTATTCGAGATGTGTCTACCTATGGTCGCTCAGATCCCGATCGCGCTCAGGATATACAAAGGGCTTATCCTAACGCTCAACTTCTTGCTTGTCGTTGATGAGCGCAATACAACGAAGGGGAATGGCACTGACTTACATTTGGTATGAATTAACACTCCTACGATTTACAGTGGTTAGATACCCTTTCCCCTGAATGGTATTAAGCCGGAACAGTGAGGGGCATGCCGTTGTCAGCGGGACTCAACTGGAGTATGAAGGGAATCGCTTTTTCGACCCAATCTTTAATTGACGTGTAGTTAGCGGCATCTTCTCCGTAGCAAACTTCCAGCATATCGGTATGAATGATGCCGGGACTGAGGGGAATTGCGGCCATACCGCTAGGAAGTTCTTGAGCAAGCGATCGCGTCAATCCCTCAATTGCCCACTTGGACGCACAGTAAGAGGATACCTGAGGAGAGGTGGAGCGACCCCAACCGGAACTCAGGTTAACGATAATACCACTTCCTTTTGCGATCGCGGCTGGGACAAAGTGACGGATGACATTTGCCACTCCCTTGATATTGACATCAATCAAATGGGAAAAATCCTCACTAGGAATCTCCCAGAGGGGAGCTAAGTTATTGATGATTGCCGCATTGTTAATCAACAAATCGGGTGCCCCATAGTCGCGCAGGAGCCGCTCGGCCCAAGCTTTTACCTGCTCGTCATCAGCAACATCTAAGGCAGTGAAATTGTGCGGAGAGCCAAATTTCTGGTTGAGCTGCTCAACGGCGTCTTCCGAGCGAGCGCAGCCCAAGACGGTATGCCCTGACTGAATAAATCCTTCTGTCATCGCTTGACCCAGTCCCCGACTGACACCTGTAATGACGATGAGTTTTGTCATCTTGCTCCCTTTGTTTTCAACAATCAATGGCTTTCAAGTCTTTCCCATTCAAGATTATCAAGCTAATACGGCGTTTTTGCTCTAGGTCTTAGGGTCTTGCCACCACAACGTTCTTTGATTGACACTATAATCAATTTAATAATTATTGACAAAAAAAACGATACATGCATCAGCAGCCCCCAATACTTTTGGATCGATTTTTAGTTTGCGGGCTGGGTAGTTTGGGTCAGCATTGCGTTGTCGCGCTCAAGGGATTTGGGGCTAACGCGATCGCAATTGACAAAATACCACCTCAGGACTGGGACATTCCCGATCTGCCAGATTTGTTGGATGAGCTGTTGATTGTGACTGTCGTCAAAGCAGCGTGCTAGAACGGGCTAAAGTTCAGCAGTGCCAAGCTGTCCTGCTTGTCACTGCCAAAGGCTGGCGGGTACAGGTGGAGAAGGCGTTAACCAACGACGCTGTGTTTGAAGGCGCAAACGCGATCGCGCGAATTTCCGGATGCAATCTCAATGTCGCCAGAGACTTAATGAAAAACTTACCCGGAACTTTGCGATCGCCGCTCTACAAACACCAAGCTCAACGCCTAGTCAGAGAGCTAAGTAAAGCTCAAGTTGTTGCTCGCCTGGTTCCCATTGTGCCTCAAAAACACACCAGTACTGGGCTCACAGATAAGGACTGAACTTGCCACTGTCAGTTGTCAGTTGTCAGTCGTGCAAGATTAACTCAATCTCGTATCTCTGTGCAATCTCCTTCACTTTCTCTATATCCGGTGGTCCTTGCGAAGCCAATTCGCTCAATTCTTCAAAAAACTTCTCAATCCCAGCCGGTGTTACGATAATCAAGACCTTGCTTGAACGTGAGTTGATGTTTCGGAAGGTATGGGGGATCTCTCTGGGAGCTAAGACAAAAGAACCCGGAACTGCCTGAATCTTAGTTTCACCACACTGTATTTCAAATACTCCCTCTAATACGTAGAATGCCTCATCTTCTCGATGATGTACATGCAAGGGCGGTCCTCCTTGGGGTGGAGAAACTGTTTGCACAACGGTGTATACTCCATCGGTATCTTCGCCAGTAACTTTGATCGTAACGATGTCACCTAGGACATCAAGCAACTTGCCTCCGTCAGGCTGAAGGACTATCGGCAATTTATCTCCTGTAGGTAAGAATGACATATGAAGCGTGAGTAGCAGTTGAACAGGGATGTACGTTAAGAACAGATTCCTGTGATAACGATAGAATCTCTACCTTCGGCAACGCCTCTTCCCTTTGTCTGGTCACTGCTTGAAGATGAAAAGCCAACTGTCCATGATTAAACTTCTGTTAAAGGCTATCACCAAAAGATTAGGGTTGCTGTAAGCTTTTGGTTAAGCTGACTACAGATTGCGAGCCGCACTACTGGTTAGCACCAACGCGCTCGAAGCTTCCTGAGGGCGTGTAAACAATTTTCAATATTACTAGTCACCATTGAGTAGCTATGTAATTAAAGCGGATTCGCTCACGCCCTCGTGATAAACCAAGCGAGAGGCCTATTTTGTTTCAAGTGTGATGTGGGGTTTGTCCAGCCAATTCATGTCGCGGTTGAGTTGAGTTCATTGCTGCAAAAGGTAATCAACCCTGCACCAGAACTCTTCTTTGCAACACCGCTAGAACAGTGAAAAATTAGGGGACTAAAGCACATGAAAACGCAAGAACTTTTGAATCGATACGCCGCTAGAGAGTCAGATTTTCGGCGAGCAAGCCTCTGTGAAGCAGCCCTCAGTGGAGTGAACTTGAGTCGAGCCGATCTAAGTCAATCCGATCTGAGTCGAGCGGACTTAGGTGGAGCCGACTTGAGTGGAACATCACTCCATTGCGCTAACTTGACCAACGCTGACTTAGCTGAAGCTGACTTAACGGGAGCAAACTTAACTGAGGTCAATTTGATTGGCGCAGACTTGATGGGAGCAAACCTGAGTGGTGCAGACTTAAGTGGTGCCGACCTCCGCTGTGCTAATCTTCACAACGCTAACCTAACTGGTGCTAACCTAACTGATGCTGAACTCAGTGGCGCAGACTTGAGTGGAGCTTGTCTGAAGAATGCTAACCTCAGTGGAGCTTCTGTAGTGGGTGCCGACCTAATAGGTGCTGACCTAACTGGAACCAGTCTGGACGAAGAGAAACTGGATGAGACGCAGACGGGTGTCTCTCACAAATGGGTGAGTTGGAGTGGCAGCTAGTTGAAGAGTTCGATAGTTTTACGGGTTGGTGATTGATTGCTGAGTGTAAAATACAAAAATTGCCCCAGAATCAACCTGGGGCTTTGTTATTTCGAGCTTCATCACCGAGAGGCTGTATTTGTACTAACTATGGTTACCCAGCTTATTCTCTAGAACCTGGCATCGAGCAGACTGTTAAACCTCTCATGGGTTCGCAGCTTATCGAAATCGGAGTCAGTTTTGACTAACGTTCGATATTCACCAGGATTAAGAGCGATCGCTTTTTGCAGTGCTGAGATCGCACCTTCAACATCACCCAGTAACCCATAACAACACGCTTGATTGTACAAGGCGTATTCATCCTCAGGTTCGCTTGCCAAGGCTAGAGCGTAGTTAGCAACGGCGTCCTGATAGCAACCCAACTGCCGCAGTATCTCCCCTCGTTGGTACCAACTCCAGTAGTCATCTGGTTTAGCCTCCAACGCTTGGTCATAACTAGCTAGGGCTGCTTCTAGTCTTCCCCAGTGGCGTAGCGTATCGCCTTTACGGTACCAACTCCAGTAGTCTCCCGGCTGCTGTTCAATCGCTTTGTCGTAACAAGCGATCGCGTCTTCATACTCTTCCAACTGCCGCAAGGCGTCGCCTTTGCGATACCAACTCCAGTAGTCGTCGGGTCGTTCTGCCAACGCTTTATCCAAACAGGCGATCGCGTCTTCGTAGCAATCCAAATCCTCTAGCGCTACGCGACCTTTGTTATACCAAGCCCAGTAGTCCCCAGGTCGTGCTTCCAGAGCTTTATCGTAGCTTGCGATCGCTTCCTCGTAGCGTTCTAGTTGCCGCAGCATTAGACCCCGCTGACACCAAGCCCAGTAGTCAGTCGGTTCATTTTCTAACGCTTTATCATAGCTAGCCAAAGCGTCTTCATAGCGTCCCAACGCATCTAAAGCATCACCCCGCCGGTACCAAGCCCTATAATCATGGGGATTGTACTCTAAAGCTCGTTCATAACTGACAAGGGCTTCGTCATAACGCTCCATATCGCTCAAGCCAATGGCTTGTTGGTACCAATCCTCGAAGCTGTCTGGTCGGCACTCCAAAGGTCTATAGATTGCGTGAAACGAATTCCGTCGCCGAGGTATCACTCTACTCGTCATTGCATCACTCTCCTCCAAGGGCATCTGTTCCGAGCAACAATCCCTCTACATGAACTCTAAGCGTAGCTTTACCTGGATGACACCAATACGATAGCTATTAGTGCCTCTAGTATTTAAGCAATTTAATGTTACCAACCGAGCTGTTAATTAATCGCCAAAATGGAGAAACGATTATTCCCAAACGATTGCCGATTAATTCCGAAATGGATGCGATCGCTACAGAATCGATCGCCTGCTTCCAAAAGGCTGTAGGTAGCACTCAAGGAGAACTCGATCGACAGCTATCAGAACTCGAAGGTGACAGCCCCGATTATCGCCTCAAACGGGGTTTAGCCCATATCCTCAAAAGCAGCTTCTGCACGTTTGAGGTGGTTAGTCCCTTAGAACCGAAGGAACTGCGGCAGAGAGTCTTTTCCCTTGCCGCCGCGTCGGTACCCAGTCGTCAGGCATCCGAGAAAACCCTAGAAACGCTCAGCGTTACCCTCAGCCAAGAGTTAAACCACGAAGTTCTACCGGCTCAAATTCTCACGGGTCTTTACGCGGATTTACACGAAAACCGCATCCTCACCCAATTTGATGACCCCGCACCTGAGGCACTACTACACCGCTACAACTTATCCCAAGCCCAAGGCATCTTCTACCGAGCAACTCACATGACCCTAAACGCGCACCGGAATGTGCCTGGGGAGTATAAGATTCTATTTCGCTATTTGAAGCTGTTCGGGCTGATGACCTACATCGAAGGCGATGCCGACCACGGCTTTACCATTACGATCGATGGCCCTACGAGTTTATTTAAGCCCAGTACCCGCTATGGTTTAGCGATCGCAAAACTGCTCCCTGCCTTGCTCCACGTTACGAAATGGAGTCTTACGGCAACATTACAAACCCGCGATCCCTACACTGGCACGACCAAAACTGGACGTTTTAGCCTCAATGACCATTGTGGTTTGGTCACTCACTATCCCCCCGGTAAAACTTATGACAGCATGCTGGAGGCATCCTTTGCCAATCGTTGGGATTCGCTGAAAACTGATTGGGTGCTAGAGCGAGAAGTTGACCTGATTCCCCTTCCTGGCAGCGTGATGATTCCCGACTTTCGCCTCGTCCATCCGGATGGGCGTACCTACCTACTGGAAATCGTCGGCTACTGGCATCCAGCCTACTTACAGCGAAAATTTAGTCAAGTGCGGCGTTCTGACTGCGATAACCTAATTCTTGCGATTTCTGAGCGACTTAATCTAGAGAAATCAGGGGTTAGGGTAAAAGATTTACCCACTAAGATTATTTGGTTTAAAGATAAGCTTTCGCCTAAAGCCGTCCTGGAAGCTTTGGAGTGAACTACCTACAGTGACGCTTCGCGTACACAGTAGGCTTCCTGCCCAACAGAAAGCGTAGTAGTAGATTTCTTGCGTCCTCTATTACTGCGGCTTACATCTGGGCAACAGGCTTTACCCCCCGTTCCAGAGGTCACGATTCGTAGTCCTTCATCCTTTATGTTAATCGCTGCGTTGATGTCCCTGTCGTGACGAGTTTGGCAATGCTTACAAGTCCAATGCCTTATATCTAGTGGCAAACTGCCGACTTGATTAAGGCATACATGGCAGGTTTTAGAGCTAGGGAAGAATCTATCGACTCGTTGATAAATCTTTCCTTCTGCCTCAGCTTTATACTTGAGCATTGTACAAAACATTCCCCAGCCAACTTGATGAATAGCCTTGGCTAGGCAATGATTCTGCATCATCCCTTTAACGTTAAGGTTTTCCACTACAATAACTTGGTTTTCGTTAACTATCCTACGTGATAGCTTGTGCAGAAAATCTTCACGACAGTTGGTGATTTTGCGGTGAACCCTAGCAACCTTCCGCCTCGCTTTGTTGCGGTTATTAGAACCGTTCTGCTTTCGGGAAAGCTGCTGTTGCTTGAGTTTTAAATTCCTCTCAAGCTTGTTGAGCACTCGTGGGTTGTCGAATTTAGAGCCATCGCTGGTTATGGCAAAATGAGTTAGCCCTAAGTCAATACCTACAGCCTTTCCCTCGGTGCTTGATTCGGGTTTGTCTTTCCCATCCTCAAGCACAATAGCGGCAAAGTATTGATGGGAGCAGTTCTTAGAAATAGTTACAGTCTTGACTTTACCTTCAATGGCTCTGTGAAGAGTTGCCGACACATCGCCTATCTTGGGAATAGTTAAATAAGTGTCTGCCACTTTAACGTGCTGAGGGTACTGTATTGACTGTTTGCCGTGCTTTGACTTGAATCTAGGGTATTTTGCCCTTCCTTCAAAGAAGTTATTGAAGGCTACTCCCAGATTCAGGCAGGCTTGCTGTAGGCACTGCGAGTAACTGAGAGTCAACCACTCATGTTCCTTCTTTAACTGTGGAATTAGCTTTTTAACGTCGTAGCCTGACAACCCTTTTCCCGTCTCTTTGTAGGTCTGGTTCATCAAGTTCAGGCAATAGTTCCACAGCCAACGACATTTACCAAAGGATTGCTCTAGCAACTGTTGTTGTTGTGCGCTGGGGTAGAGCCTAACTTTAACAACCTTAAGCATTTAGAGTGAAAACGATTTAAGCTAAATCTAGCTTGTTGATGGGCTACTGCACGGATTGCGATCGCTTGGATAATGAAAAATGATGAATTATGAATGATGAAAGAATTACTCATTTCATCATTCATAATTCATCGTTTAAAAGTGTTTGATGATGGCTTGAGCAAACTCAGAACACTTTAAGGGGGGTTCGACGGGTGGCTCCATCAGGCGGGCTAAGTCGTAAGTCACTTCCCGATTTGCGATCGCGCCCCCAATTCCTTTCTTGATCAGATCGGCAGCTTCCTGCCAACCCATAAACTCCAGCATCATCACCCCCGACAGGATAACCGAGCCAGGGTTGATCCGGTCTAAACCTGCGTGCTTGGGTGCCGTGCCATGGGTTGCCTCAAAAACCGCGCAAGTGTCGCCAATATTCGCTCCTGGTCCCATCCCTAACCCACCGACAATGGCAGCGGCGGCATCGGATAGGTAATCCCCATTCAGGTTCATCGTGGCGAGAATCGAGTACTCATCGGGACGAGTCTGGATTTGCTGGAAAATACTGTCAGCAATCCGGTCATTGACCATCACCTTCTCTTTCCACTGACCTAGCCCGTGAGTGTCCCAGATGGCATTGAGGACGCTTTCGACTTCACGGGTAATTTCAGCTTGTTTCTCCGCTGTCAAGGCATCAAAACCCGGTTCGAGCTGACGAGCATTCTCTTCCAGGGAGATGTCTGGATTTCGCTCTTTATTGCTCAAAATCCAGGATTCCCGTTCGGTAACACATTCATTGCGAAATTCACTAATGGCTAGCTCATAGCCCCAGTCGCGGAAGGCTCCTTCGGTGTACTTCATGATATTGCCCTTATGCACCAAGGTGACCTGCTGCTTGGCTTTGGGAAGGCGTAGGGCGTGCTGGATAGCGCGACGGATAAGCCGCTGAGAACCTGTTTTACTGATGGGTTTAATGCCAATCCCAGCGTCGAGAGGAATTTGTTTCTTGCCGTGTTCGGGCGTCGATGGAATCAGCTCGTTGTTGAGTATGGAAATCAGCTTGTCAGCGATTTCACTACCTTGACGCCACTCAATTCCTAGGTAGATATCTTCCGTGTTTTCCCGGTAGATAATCACATCGAGCTTCTCAGGGGTTTTGTGGGGAGAGGGCGTTCCCGTGTAGTACTTACAGGGGCGGACGCAGGCATAGAGGTCGTTAATCTGCCGTAGGGCGACATTAAGGGAACGAATCCCCCCTCCGATGGGAGTTGTTAATGGTCCTTTGATAGCAATGCCGTATTCTTTGATTGCTTCAAGCGTGTCTTGCGGTAAGTATTGATAAGTGCCATACTGCTCGCAAGCTTCGTCACCCGCATAGATTTTAAACCAGCTGATTTTTCGCTTGTCTCCGTAAGCTGTTTGCACAGCCGCATCGAAAACGTTTTGGGCGGCAGGCCAAATATCGACCCCCGTGCCATCTCCGCGAATGAAGGGAATAATTGGGTTGTCGGGAACGATCGGTTTACCATCTTGGAAGGTAATGCGAGAGCCGGTATCTGGTGGTGTAATTTTCTCGTACATAGAGCAGTTTCGGTTAAGTCGTTTCTGAGCATCGGTAGTGAGTATGGAGGAAAGCTACCAGATCTCGTAAGATGGAACAGCTAAGTTAAGCTTTTTTGCAGATCTCACACAGGACACTATGTGCTATGCGAATGTCAACAAATTCTACTCTCGCTTTTGACAGCTATATCAGCTTGCCATACAACTTCCTTTCATGGAGTAGCTACAGTCAAGGATTTTTGACTGTGGGTTGCGGCTGAGGTAGCAAATCTTATCAAATTGTTATCATGCGTAGCGTTAATTAAAAGCTTTGGCTAATTTACTCAGGATTTAAAGCACTCTTGGAAATCAGCCATTATGCTGATATAGGGGATTCAACTGCGTGTTAACGAGCGTATGCTCTTCTGGGCGCAACCAGGCGATCGCATTAGCATCGCCGATTGCTCAGTACTCAAGAAAGGTTAATCTGGATCAAGCACGGGATGCTCCCGAACGCGTTGGCCTAACATGGTGTCGAAATCCCTATAGACACAAAATGGTTGGGCGCTCTATTACACTCGGCTGAGGTCTCAAAGTATGGAAAACTTTATCGAGGAAGTTAGTTCTAACAGAGCCAAGTAGTTTGGTCGCACCAAAGATTAGCTGCGCGATCGACTCCTTTGAATCGCGCAATCGTGATTGCGCTCGGGTGGAACTTATGGGGAGTTGCCTGCCCGCTTTGCCAACGCTAAGTGACTGGATCGAGAGCTGAGGCGCTGTCTTTTCATGCGATCGCATGAGAACACTGTTCTTTAGAAGCGATCGAGTTAAGCCCAATGCCGCTATTGAGCTATTGCTTCTAGCACCACTGCCAGCGTCTTTCTGCATGCAAACTAGGCTTTGTACTAACGTTTAGCGCATAGCCTAGCTACCATTACTGAATAGGTCGTCTTGAGGGTGCCAAGCATTTGTTCTTTGAAAATTTCGACTCCATACAAGTTCAGTGTTCCCTAAAATTTTGCAGTAGCTATCTTTACACACTAAATTGCCTATGCCTCCAAAGTTCCTACTTCAGTTTCACCACTCGCAACTGTAATAGCCCTAACGTTGCCTACGATTTCAACTGACGAAACAGAGCTGAATTCGACTAAGGCTAAAAGCCTGATGATTGCAACACCTTGCTTAGGGTATGTCTGCTGGTTGGCATTGTCTAGATTCTTACAGCGAATTCAGGTAACACAGATATGGTAGATGGCTCGCCTCAATGCTTCTCGCCAAACAAAACGCTGACCTTGGAGGGAAATAAATTGATTCCTCATTGGCTTGAGGAGCTGGTAGAACGGTAGCTCCAGAAGAACGATGAAAAAAATCTTAGTCGTTGACGACGATAGAACTCTGCGTACAGTCCTGACCCGCTATTTGGAAAATCAGGGATATCAAGTTGAACAGGTAAGTTCTGGAGCCGAAGCCTTAGTCGCTGTTACTAAAAATCCACCAGACTTAGTTGTGTCTGATGTCATGATGCCGGAAATGGACGGACTGGAATTTTGCCGCCGCTTGCGCGGTACGCCTTCCGGTCAACTCATGCCATTTATTTTTTTGTCCGGGAAAGGAGAACTCGAAGATCGGATTTATGGTCACTCGATTGGAGCGGATGATTATTTGACTAAGCCGGTCGATCCCAGAGAATTAGTCGCCAAAATTGAGGCTCAGCTGGAGCGCTCTCGTCGCATTCATACCGAGATTGTTCGGTTGATGCAACTTGCTGCCGGTTCGATGGGCGAACACTTACCTCTCCCCTCGCTCTCAGATGCAACTGAACTGTCCGAGATGAGTGTCTCAGAAACAGCAACCCCCATCCCCTTGCCATTGACACCAGCCGAAGAGCGAGTATTTTGGGAAGTCATTCAGGGATTGACCAACAAACAGATTAGCGAACGCTTGTTTATCAGCCCTCGCACGGTTCAAACGCATCTGAGTAGCATACTCAATAAGCTGAAACTGGAGAATCGCGCTCAACTCATTCGCTTTGCTTACGAACAGGGATACCAACCTCACGGCGAAGAATGATTCCAGGCGTATACTCTTTGACACAACTGCAACAAGCGATCGCTTTATACCCCGACCGTTGGCGACCACTGACGTTTACGAATGGCTGCTTTGACCTACTGCACGCGGGTCATGTGCGGTATCTTAAGGTTGCTAAGTCCTTTGGGAGGTCGCTGGTGGTCGGGTTAAATAGCGATCGCTCAATTCAAACCATTAAACCCAATCAACCCGGTTGCCCGCCCCGCCCGCTCGTTCCCGAAGCCCAGCGAGCAGAAGTTCTGGCTGCTCTCAAACCTGTAGATGGAGTTGTGATTTTTTCTGAAACTACAGCTACGGCTTTAATCGAAACCCTTCAGCCAGAAGTCTATGTCAAAGGGGGCGACTACAACCCGTCAACGCTGCCAGAGGCACCCGTTGTCCAATCCTACGGTGGGCGGATAGAGTTAGTAGCCCTAGAAGTTCCTACGTCCACAAGTGCGATCGTTAACCACATTCTCCAATCTAGAACTGAATAAAGTCCCCCAATCCACGACTTGAGCTCTTGCTCGTCGCCGAGCAAGAGCTAGCGCTCAAGTCGTGGTTTTCCTTTACGATAAATTCAGGCATTCGCTTACTGATGGGCAAATGTTGTCCGTTAGTACCGCTTTCCGGTCAACAACTCATCCACTGCCGCAACCTCAAACCAGTCGCTTCATGACAGACCAAATGACTGCCTCAATCACAGGAGATTCCAGCAAGATTGCCCAACTGAAGCGCCAGCTCCAGTCTAGTCCTGAAAAAAAACAACTTCAGTTGATTCCAGAACTGGTCAGCACCGGCGCTGCGGGTTTAGACGTATTGATGGAATTTTTAAGCGAGCAACAGCCAACTCCCGTTAACCTCGCAACAGGGCTGGCTTACCAATCCCTCTATCAAGCCGATACCCCAATCGCCAACGAATTTCTGCAAACCCATTTCCCTACAGGCATTGTCCCTCTAAATTCTGAATGCGGCATAGATTACACACCCCTCCAGCAACTGTTGGTCAAGCAAGACTTCCTTACGGCTGACCGTCATACGTTAGAAAAACTTTGTGAGTTAGCAGGAGCAGCAGCCGTTCAAAGGAAGTGGTTGTATTTCTCGGAGGTAGAGAGCTTCCCCAGTTCAGATTTACAAACCATCAACGCTCTCTGGTTCATTCACTCGCAAGGCAAATTTGGATTTTCTGTACAGCGAGAACTCTGGCTCTCTTTAAACAAAAATTGGGAGAAGCTTTGGGGAAAAATTGGCTGGAAGACCGGAAACAACTGGACTCGTTATCCCAGTGAATTTACTTGGAATCTCACTGCGCCCATAGGTCATCTTCCCCTGTCCAACCAGCTACGAGGTGTTCGGGTTATTGCTTCTCTACTGTCTCATCCAGCGTGGTCAATGAAGGGTTGAATAATGAGTGATGAACTTACCTAGTTGCTTAATCATTCATATTTATAATTCATAATTCTTTGCGTTACGTTTTGCCAGCCTGCTAACCTTCAACCTCTCTCCGACAAACGATCTCCAAAAGCTCGCATTGTTTGTTCTGCCATACTAGACGGGAACTTTAGGTATAGCAGGCCACATTACAGTAGCACTGATATCAGTGATGCGATTATTTATATGGGGATAGGGAGTTTCATGGCAGAGCTGGAATACAGGCTTTTTTGCCGTTTGGATGGATTGACTGTAGTAGAACGAGAACAAAAACGGCTGGGGGCTCTTAAGGAGCGCGGATTGCTTACAGATGAGACGATCGCAGTTTTCGACGAAGCCACTCAGACGGCGGCGCGATTTTTGGAGGCACCCCTCTGTATTTTGAGCATCATGACACCAGATCGGCAGCTCATTAAATCGACTGTCGGTTTATCTCGAGTCGGCTTGATGAATGAGCTGGCGCGATCGCGTAACATAGCACGCAATGAAGGCTTTTGTACCTACGTGGTCGATAGTCATCAAGTTTTGGCAATTCCCGATACCGCAGCTAATCCCGTTTTTGCCAGTAGTCTGCTCGTGGGGCATTACGGCATCCGTGCTTACTTAGGTGCGCCCTTAGTGACGGCAGATGGTCAATGCTTGGGAACGTTGGCAGTGATGGATTGGGTGCCTCGCTGCTTTGGGCCTAAAGATGCCGAGTTTCTGGTAATGACAGCTCATTGGAGTTTGAGCGAATTTGAGCGAAACCGTCTTTTGCAGCAAGAACGTGCAAGTTCTATCCATTGGTTGCCTCAGGCTTCGGGAATCGATCAACTGCAAGAGGGGCGAGACTCCGAGCCAATACCTGAAGCTAGGGATGAATCGAACACTCAGTTGGCTTGCCTTGGTTCGACGAACGCCATTAAAGTCAAATTGCTCGCTCATCTGACGCAGGAACTCCGGACACCCTTAACCTCAATCATAGGCATGGCAAGCGTTCTGGGTCGCCAGGTTTATGGTTCTCTAACCAGCAAACAACAGGAATATCTGGAAATCATTCATCAAAGCGGTCAACAGCTGTTATCGCTGGTTGATGAAATTATTACCCTTGGTCTTTTGGATGGCACTCGCCAAAGACTTTCTGTCGCACCTGTAGATACCGAAATGCTTTGTCAACAGGCAATCAATAACTTGTCTGATATGGCACAAGCCAAGCAGATACAGCTGCATTTATCCGTAGAGCCTGGGAGCCGCATCTGGTTGCTCAACAAGGATAAAGTGCGGCAAATGCTGTACTACCTGGTCTTAAGCGTGATTCACTCGACTGAGGCGGGCGGTGAAGTTTGCATCCATGTCTCTCGAAAACACGACACTCACAGCCAACGAATGGTGTCTCTCAAAATGGCGGTTTGGTCGTCTCATCCCTGGCTGGACAATGCTTTACCTCAGGTGTCTAGGGAAATTGCACAAGTGCTATTTTCATCCTCATCAACCAGGGCTACTGTTCCCGATACTTTAGACAAGTCATTAGGTATGCCAAGAGTGGAAAGCGGCAGTCTCATTTCCGACTTTTGCCTACTTCCTACCGAGGAGTTGACATCCAGTACCTCAGTTTGGGAAGCTTTAACGCTGAAACAGGAACTCAACACAATGCTGGGAGAAAGTGACTCTCGTGAAACTCTAGGACTATTGCTGAGCTGCCATTTGGCAGAACTCCATGGTGGAACTATTTCCGTTGAAGGTTCCTTAGACGCGGGATATCGCTATCTCATCAGTCTGCCTCAGATGGAGATAGCGCATGAAACGGTGTAGTCTAAAGTCCGGAATGGAAATGAACCCTTCAGAATAAAACTATCACAGTGCTCCAAAAGCGCATAGGATATGAATTCAGTTTGGCAACAGTTTACTCTGTCGAATTTACACCTGTATCAGTGGCGAGGTGCTAGCTATTTATACCGGCTGGTAGGACTGCTGCAATCTTGGCGACGAGGCAGTTGGCTTTTGCAGTGGGCTGAGCCAATTGGAGCATTTTTGGTCGCTTTAGTATTTGCTTTGGCTCCCTTTGTATCGAATGCTCTGATTGGTGTCTTGTTATTTTCAGGTGCAGCGTTTTGGGTGTTACTGACTCTATCGGATGAGACAGTCTATCCCCAATCAGAGCGATCGCATCCCCTACGGGTAACACCAATTCATTTAGTGGTGTTATTGTACTGGGGCATTTCCGTCGTAGCAACAGCCCTCTCTCCAGTGAAGGCAGCAGCGGCTACAGGCTTAATAAAGCTAACGCTTTATTTACTATTTTTTGCCCTGATGGCACGGGTGTTAAGAGCGCGCCGCTTCCGTTCGTGGATAATTCTCCTGCTCCTCCTTGTTTCCTTGATTGTGAGTGTCTACGGACTACGGCAGTGGTTTTTCGGAGCAGAACAACTAGCAACTTGGGTCGATCCAGACTCATCGGCGGCGAAACTGACGCGAGTTTACAGTTATTTGGGTAACCCCAACTTATTGGCTGGGTATTTAGAGCCTGCGATCGCTTTCAGCATAGCTGCATTTTTTGCTTGGCAGCGCTGGCTTCCCAAACTCCTGGCCCTGACTATGTTTATGGTAAATTCCGCTTGTCTCGTGCTGACCTTTAGTCGCGGCGGCTGGATTGGTTTTGTGGTCAGTCTGTTCATTTTCTTAGTGCTGCTGGTGTATTGGTACAGCGTGCATTTGCCCCCACAGTGGCGGCCTTGGGCAATGCCAGTGATGTTAGGGGGTTCGGCTGGGGTCATTCTTTTAGCCGTACTGTTTGTCGAACCAGTACGCGATCGCGTTGCCAGTATTTTTGTAGGGCGCAATGACAGCAGTAACAACTTCCGGATGAATGTCTGGACATCGGTGATCGAAATGATTAAGGATCGTCCGATTCTCGGTATTGGTCCCGGCAATAACGCCTTCAATAAAATCTACCCTCAGTACATGCAGGCTCGCTTCAGCGCCTTAAGTGCCTATTCGATCTATCTGGAAGTCGCTGTAGAAACGGGTTTAATTGGATTTACTTGTTTCCTGTGGTTCCTGATCGTTACATTTAATCAGGGAGTTCAGCAACTGCACCGTCTACGAGCCCTAGCGAATCCTGATGGCTTTTGGTTAATGGGCGCGATCGCAGCTATGGCAGGAACGCTCTCCCACGGAACCGTCGATACCGTCTGGTATCGCCCTGAAGTGAATACCCTCTGGTGGCTGACGATCGCAATTATTGCCAGTTTCTACGTCGCTCTCAATAGTGACACTGACGCTGATGTTAGTCGTTAGTTGTTGGTTGGTTGTTGCTAACTACTAATAACCAACAACCAATCGCTAAAATTAACCACGCTTCATTGCCCGTGCCATCTCTCGCTTATCTTGACGTTCCTTGAGAGATTCGCGCTTGTCATGAATCTTTTTGCCTTTGCACAGGGCAATGCTGATCTTGACTAAACCTCGCTTCAAGTACATCTTCAGCGGTATCAGTGTCAAACCCTCCTGTTCCACTTTGCCGATGAGTTTGCGGATTTCCTGCTTGTGCAGCAGCAGTCGGCGCGTGCGGCGCGGGTCATGGTTGAAATAGTCGCTGCTGCGTTCGTAGGGGGAGATATGCACGTTTAGCAGCCATGCCTCACCACTGCGAATCAGACCATATCCGTCTCGCAGGTTTACCTTGCTCTCCCTAATCGACTTAACCTCCGTTCCCTTTAACTCAATCCCCGCCTCGTAGGTTTCTAGGATTTCATAGCGGAAACGGGCTTGTCGATTGTCAGCAACAACTTTAAAACTTTCGTTTTTATCACTCATACCAATAAATTTAACCTCTGACGCCAGGATTTGCGATCGTAGAAGCAATTCCTGCTGCTGTGCTTTTTGTTTTACAACTTGTCACACCCTATGGGTCACCTCTACAGTCTAGAATCCATTTGAATTCGGGTCTAATGATTAAATTTTCAGCCGACTTGACATTTTTCCTCAAAACAGTAACAATAGATACAGAAATAAATCGTTCATCTCTTTTCGTGCGCTAAATGGAAAGCCATAGATAGAGGAGACGGAAGTAGGGAGACATCCCGAAGGAACGCGCCTCATATCCCTACAATCGAGTTAAGAGGCGAAAAGCATGAAACTCTCATATCGCGGTGTTAGCTACGAGTACAATCCTCCCAAAGTTGAAACCACTCTAGGAGCTGCTAGTGGTAAGTATCGGGGTTTAGATTGGAGATTTCGTAACTTGAAAAAGCCCCCCATGCTGCAACCTACGGTTAACCTGAAGTATCGTGGCGTTTCCTACCAAACTGGCACAACTCCAGCCGCCACTAACGTTGAGCCAGCCAAAGTTCCTGCTTTATCGATGCAAGATAAAGCCCGTTCGTTGATGATCGATCGCCAACGGGCACTCAAGAATCGCCAGCAAGCGATGTTAAATCGTTCTACGGCGGAAGTTGGATTGGTCGCTCACCACTCCTAGTACCTAAACTAATTTAATTTAGCCGCGTAGATCTCTTGTTAGAAAGCGCGATCGGCTAATGTATGGAAATACCCCCTACTCTAGGGGGTATTTTTTTGTTGAAATAAATTGTTTTATTAATTCACGCCACATTGTATTTAATCCAAGACGATAAACCAATCATGGTTACTACTACCTCCAATGATTACACCTGGAATGCTGATGATGTTTTGAATCAATTGATTGAAGACCGGGGTCAAACCTTGGTTGTATTCATGAATGGACTTTGGACTCCTCTGGGTGCAAAATCCGATGAAGGATTCCAGAAACAATGGAGAGCTGTTGAGAAAACCTTTGGTTTGGTAGACTACAGCACAACAAACCAAACATCTATAACTCTTCCTGGCTATAGAGATTCATTTCAATTTGAGCCAATTTATAATCCATCAAAAGGGAATGACTTAGATGAAGAACCAAAGTGGTTCTTTACATTTACCAATGCACTGGCGGAATATTTATTCAAACCTGCGGTTCAAAACTATGAACAGCTAGGTCTTGACCGCGATGACGATATTTATCAACGTGTTAACGAGCTTGCCTACGATCCCTTTCACTGGGTGACCAATATACCCAAGGTTTTTACCCAAGGTTCCGATGTCAGAGAGGAAATTGGCTTATTTGTTCAACAGTATGGCAATCTCAACCAATTAGAAATCAATATCAGTGGAGATTCTCCTTACGACCCGAACAGCGATTTACTTGAAGCTTTTGCTCAATTCTTTTCCGATGCTCCTGCTCTCGTCAGTCAAAAGATTAACTCTAATCCCCTAGCAATTGATGGATGGCAACAAGAGGCATGGGTACCAAAAGCGGGTAGCTGGTTACAGCAAAATCCCAATAATTCTCTAATTTTAGTGGGTCATTCTCAAGGAAACTTCTTTCTTGAAGACGGATTAATGAATGGTGATTTTGCAGGAGTTGATGGTTCTCAAATCAGAATTGTCGCACTGGGTTCGCCAACCGATTACTCCGCTCTTACCCAATACAGCTCTCTTACGGGGGAAGTTGTAGCTAATTTTAAAAACGAGGGAGATCCAATTACAGACCTGCAATTTCCAGTAGGGACTACGGATGCCGATAAAATCTCTATAGCACTGGAGGCTCTAAATTGGAAAAATTTGGGTGGTCTTATAGTTGGCGGCAAACACGATCTAGAAGGCAGTAGCAATGCTTATCTAAATCAATCAGCAGTCAAGGATAAATTTAAGGAGTTTGCTTACGGATTAAATCCCCAAGGATATTATTTCCCCGACGAGCCAAAATCGACACAAGGTACAGGAGATGGCGATTACCTGGAAGGCAGCAATGATGAGAATGACACAATCCGGGGTTACGAGAGAAATGATGTTTTGCGAGGGAATACGGGAGATGACACGCTCATCGGTGATGAGGGTTACGATTTCTTAGATGGTGGAGTTGATGTTGATACGGCTGATTACTCAAACGACCCTGGCAGAGTTGTTGTACGTCATGACACTATAGCGGGGTCTGATGTTTATAGGGTTCAGGATGGTTACGGACAAGAAGACATTCTGGTTGATATTGAACAAATTTTCGGTTCAAATTATGGTCAAACTGTTGGAGACGCGATCGATCAATATTCCGATGAGATGTATGGAGGTCAAGGCAACGATTACTTTTATGGCTTAGGCGGTAAAGACAAGCTCATTGGCAAAAGAGGCAAGGATTACTTAGATGGTGGTGAAGGCGGCGATGTTTTGCGCGGTGGTGCTGGCAGCGATTCGATCTACGGCGATGCGGGTAACGATATTATCTTCGGAGGCGGCGGCGACGATATCTTATACGGCGGTACGGGAAAGAACATACTTTTGGGTGGTAAAGGTAGCGACGTGTTTGTTCTTACTACAGGCGAAGGCGCTAGTACTATTATCAACTTCGACGTTGGTAGAGATTTACTAGGGCTAACTGATGGGCTAACCTTTGAACAACTAGCGATCGCTCAAGGAACCAATGGCAATGAATACTTTACCCAGGTTAGTGTTGCTAGCAGTGGTGACCTCTTGACAACCTTGAGTGGGGTGCAAGCGGACAGCATTACGGGTTCTTCCTTCAATTAATCAATACTGCAACGGCTAACTTCCACAAGGTTGCTGCGAACCTCTGCCATCCGTGTAATTTGCATAAATCATTTGCGAAACCTTCGGCGGTTCATCGCCAACATGAAACTCACGCGCACGCTCTTCGATCGCACGATCCGAATTCGTCACCCGCTCAAATTGCCGTTTGTGTTCTACCCAAGATTCAACAACAATCGTTTCTACAAACCGACCAGGATCGGATAAATCTTGGTACAATCCCCACTGAATCGCCCCATCTCGACGACGAGTCCGACTCAGGACTTGCATCACCTCCTTGAACGCCTCTGCATTTTCTGGATCGACACGATACTCCAGCGTCACCATCACGGGGCCATCATTCGGGCAAGGCTCAAACGCATGGGCAGGTTGAATCCAGTGCAACGAGGCAGTAAAGTCAAATTTCTCTACACACCGGAGGCGATAGCGAGTAATCAGCACCGCAGTGACGATCAATCCTGCTCCGGCGGCAGTGAGGGCAGTAGAGATACTAGTCCGTTGCGCGATCGCACCCCATAATAAACTCCCCAGCGTTATGCATCCCTGAAACACCAGTATTTGCATTGCTAACGCTCTAGCACGCACCCAAGTGGGAACGGCAGTTTGGGCAGATACGCTCAGACTAACCAGCACGCTCAACGACGAAATTCCCACCACAAACATCACCCCACCTACCAAGTAGACGTTGCGGGTGAACGCCAAAAGCAGCATCATCGCTCCCATCAGCACCGATGCCCCTGCCACCAAACGATCGATCGAAACCCGTTGCCGCACCTTGGGTAAAATAAACGCTCCAGCTAACCCACCAATTCCCCAACAACCGAGAATCATTCCGTACCCCAGTGCCTCCAGTCCTAACTCTCTGCGTGCCAACAGTGGCAATAAAGCGAACAAGGCACTGAAAAAGAGAACGTAACTGCCCGTGCGAATCAACACCGTCTGGAGGAGTGGCGCGAAACGAGCATAGCGAATTCCCGCCTGAATCGCTCCAACGAAGCGTTCGGCGGGTAAAGCACTCTTTTGGGGAATTCGCTGCCAGCCATACAGCACTAATATCACCGCGACAAACGAAGCCGCATTGACTAGGAAAACCGCTCCAGTTCCAGCCGCCGCAATGATTATCCCCGCCAAAGCAGGGCCAATCGATCGCGACAAATTGATCACAATACCATTTAGGGTAACGGCAGACGAAAGTTCCTCTTTAACCACCAATTCCGGGATAACCGCTTGCCAGACGGGCACATTCATCGCACTCCCGATACTCAAGGCAAACGTCAGTACTAGGAGCGTCCAAGGGGTAGTCAAATCCATCACCGTCAGCACTCCCAGTAGTCCTGCGGCAACCAGCATCCAAGATTGGGTAAACAACAGCATCTTACGTCGATCGATCACATCCGCGATCGCACCTGCGGGTAACGCCAAGAGAAACAACGGCAAACTCGCCGCCGCCTGCATTAGCGCAATCAAAAACGGAGAGGGCGAAAGCGAAGTCATCAGCCATGCTGCCCCCACATCATGCATCCAGGTGCCAACATTGGACACCGCAGATGCAATCCAAAGGGCACGAAATACAGGTTGACGTAGGGGACTCCAGGTAGATGTCGGCGTTAGAGTTGATGCGCTCATGAAACCTTATATAGAAAAGAAGGTCAACTGAAGGCTGAAGGATAAAATGACCGCACCGCTTCTTGGATGCGGCTTGAGTATCGGAGTAACTGCTTACCTGGTTCCTTAGTGTAATCTCTTTGCTGCCTGGAAAATAGGGTCATCGACTGCAAAATAAGGGTTAGGGGAGCGAGATTTTATTACGTTTTTGGTCACAAAGAATCCAAATTTGCTTGAGTGCCATTATTTCTCGGATTTAGAACTTCCGAGGCAGCAAACACCAATAGCCGGGAGTACAATTAAAGCCTGCGATCGAGTGACCCACACGCTTTGCCTGCAATAAGTGAGAGAGCAGTAATTTTTTACTCTCTCAAATAGGAAAAGTTACTTATCTTACTTTTTGACTGCCATAAAAAGTAGGAAAATTTATTCTATCAGTACACAAAATCCTGGTAGGATGTGCCTGATTGTTATGCACTACATCCCCTAAGGTGATATCTCGTGTCATAACAGTTGAAATATCTATGAAACCTTAAAATATTACTAACAAAAACTATGGCAACAGTAAGAAGAGGCAGAAGGGCTGCTAGCGGCTTTTTAAGAGACTTTCAGGAATTCGCTCTTAAAGGCAGCGTTGTTGATTTAGCGATCGGGGTAATTATTGGTGCTGCATTCGGCAAGATCGTCAGCTCTTTTGTGGAAGACGTGATTATGCCACTGCTCAATCCCCTGGTTAGCGCCGCTGGCAAAGACTGGAGAACACTAGAGATTGGGCCGGGCATCAAAATCGGCAGTTTTTTGGGTTCAATTGTTGACTTTCTGATTATTGCGCTTGTCTTGTACCTAGTCATTCGAGCCTTAGCCCGATTCAAGAGACAAGAAGAAGCAGTTGAAGAAGTCAAATCAGAGCCAGCTATCCAATCTCAGGAACGACTGACTGATGCGATCGACAGACTAACACATACTTTAGAATCGCAAAGCAGATAAGTAGTTAAGATTGCTGAAGACTTTTGCGAATGTTCCTACCAGCGCCTTTGTTGTTTCTTTCATCGGGTGGGCAGTGCTGTAGACAACGGCTATTGAGTAATGCGTTGGTATGCACTGTCCACCTATCTAGCATTGACTATCGGCAGTTTCACACGCACCAATACTCACCCAACTACTCGAACCATCTGCCCAATGTTCTTTTTTCCAAATGGGAGCGTTGTGCTTTAATGTATCGATTGCATATTGACACGCAGCAAAGGCTTCTGAGCGATGGGGACACCCCACTGCTACCAATACGCTAATTTCTCCAATCTGTAAGCGGCCGATGCGATGGTGAATCACTACGCGATTAACATCTGGCCACCTGTTGCGAATATCAGTCGCGATTGACGCGAATACCTGCAATGCCATGGGTTGGTAAGCTTGATATTCTAACGCCACGACTGGCTTGCCATCGGTTTGGTTGCGTACCATGCCACTCATCACAACAATCGCTCCGTTAGCGGCATCGTCTGCCAGGGCATAAATTTCTGCCAGGGATAAAGGCGCAAACGCGATCGCAAAACTATCAGCCGCGTGTTGTTGAGTCAAAATACGGCGAGATAGGGTGACTTCAGACTTCATCACAATTTTAATAGTTCTTACTAAAAGGTCTAAATTTTAAATCTATCGTGTTGACTCTTGCACGACTAGTACCGACCGACTGAAAGCTGTAATACACTTGCTAGTATTAAGCAATAACTCGTTATCTATCAGAATAACAATAGCATTTCTTAATGGTTTTTTTATGGCAAATGTTTCAAGAGAAGGAAAGCTAAACGGCTTGCCAATCGAATATAAAAGCTGAAGGCTCTTAGTGTATCTAATAGTCTTAACACTGCTCTTGAAACAGCATTTGACAACTTCACTTGCCTCTCGCCACACCTTGAGAACTACCAATTTCTCTCTATGAAAACCTGCAACGTTTACTTGGTTGCTTTCACCGGCTGAGAGGGAATTCTAAGTATTGAATCGCACCCAGCAGACCCCTGATAATATGTCTATCCGAACCAGCGAGCAGATTCAGGCAGAGATCGAGGAGAGATTTGGTTTTATTCCTCCCTTCTTTGGACCAGCCCACGAAAATCCACGGATACTCGACAACTTATGGCAACAGACCATGAGCGCCTATGTCGATAATCCTCTACCACCTATTTTTAAAGAAAAACTCTCGGCCTACCTCTCGCGCTTCTGCGCTGTTCCCTACTGCATGATCTGTCACAGTTGCTCCCTACGCGGTTTGGGCGTAAAGGCAAAAGAGGTATTGGAACTGCTGGAATTACCTCTACCCACTGAAGATGATATTAATCAACATCTGAATGTACTCATTGCACAGTCGGATGATTTGGCGGTTTGGCCAGAATCGAATGCGACATTGGAAGAGAGTATCCTCATCTGTGCCATATTCATCGCGCTAGAACAACATCAGTCAGAACCATGCCGGGAAGCGCTGCACCATCTGCTGGGGTCTTCCTACTACCAGTATCTGGTGGCATTCATCGCGTACATTAAAACCTGTCATGTATGGATGGAAGCCCATCCGGAAGTGGCCTATCAAGCAGACCAGCGAGTTCTCGACCATTTCGAGGCTTTACTCGAACAAGCACCGGGTTTATCTGATTTTTTGAGCCACTACCGGGAGCGAGTCCGGCACGAACAGCAGTCCTGGATGCAACGCATGGCTGACATTGCTGAGCGCAAGCGGCATGAGGAGGTCGTGCGGAAAGTTGTCGTCGAGCGCTTGCAATTGGCACAGGCAGTCGATTGGGCAGCAGAGGGGATTTTAATTACCGATCCGAACCAGCCGGATAACCCCATCATCTACTCCAATCCAGCGTTCTCCAAACTGAGCGGCTACAGTCCTGATGAGGTAATGGGTCGTAACTGCCGTTGCTTGCAAGGACAGGATACAGACCCTCAAGCTCTCGCTCAAATCCATCAAGCGATTGCCGAGCGACGAGAGGTGGAAGCCACACTACTGAACTATCGCAAAGATGGTCAGCCGTTTTGGAACCAGATAAAAATCTCACCCGTGTTCTCGCAAGAGGAGAAATTACTCTACTTTATCGGAATACAGACCGATGTCTCCGCTCGCAAGCACGCCCAAGACGAACGCGATGCCCTACGAACGTCAGCACAGCGATTCTTCAACCTGTCGCTTGATATGCTGTGTATCGCGGGTTTGGACGGCTATTTCAAACGCTTGAACCTAGCCTGGGAAAGCACTCTAGGCTACAGCCACGACGAACTTTCAGCTCAACCCTTCGTTGATTTCGTTCACCCCGAAGACAAAGCGGCAACCCTGAAGGAAGTGAAAACGCTAGCCGAAGGCACTCCAACCATCTATTTTGAGAATCGCTATCGCTGTAAAGATGGTTCGTATAAGTGGCTGGCATGGACGGCATTTCCCAACCCGGAAGAAGGTTTAGTTTATGCTATCGCACGCGATATCACAGTCCTCAAGCAAGCCGAGCAAGAGCGCTTACACCTTTTGCAGCGAGAGCAAGCGGCACGGCAAGAAAGTGAAGCCGCACGACGCCGAATTACGAGTATTCTAGAGAGTATTACAGATGCATTCTTTGCTCTCAATCGGGAGTGGAGATTCACCTATCTCAACAAACAAGCCGAGACGTTGTTGCAAAGACAACGAGAAGAACTCCTGGGTAAATGCATATGGGATGAGTTTTCAGACGTGGAGGGTTCTACGTTCTACGAGAAATATCAACAAGCCGTCGCCCAACAGGTCAGCGTCGAGTTTGAAGCGTTCTATGCTCCACTCGCGACTTGGTTCTCCGTTCATGCTTACCCATCAGAGGAGGGCTTATCGGTCTACTTTGAGGACATCAACGAGCGCAAACGGGCGGCAGAAAAACTGCTCCAGACGAGTGTATTACAACGGGCTATTCTCGATAGCGCTAACTATACCATCATTTCTACGACTGCCGAGGGCAGGATCTGGACATTCAATGCCACAGCTGAACGTCTATTGGGTTACACTGCCGAAGAAGTAGTCGGTAAAGCCACGCCCATCATCATCCACGATCGCGACGAGGTCGAGCAACGTGCCGGAGACCTAACTCAGGAACTAGGAGTTGCGATCGCTCCCAGTTTTGAGGTATTTGTAGCCAAAGCACGATTGGGAGAAACGGATGAGCGGGAATGGACGTACATCCGTAAAGATGGTTCGCGCTTCCCTGTCTTACTTTCAGTCACAGCACTGCGCGACCTAGACGGTAAGATCATTGGGTTTCTCAGCATTGGCAGCGACATCACGCAGCAGAAGCACTCAGCAGCAGAGTTACAGCGTCAGCATCGGCGATCGCAACTGTTTGCTGAAATCGCGCTCAAAATCCGTCAATCCTTACAACTCGACGAGATTTTGCAGACGACGGTGACGGAAGTGCAAAAAATTCTCGACTGCGATCGCGTCCTGCTCTATCGCGTTTTGCCCAATGGCATAGGTCGCACCGTCACTGAAGCGGTTCGACCGCAATGGCCGGCGATTCTCGGCATGGAGTTTCCGGAAGAAACCTTTCCTTTAGAATACCAGGAGCTTTATCGGCAGGGGCGAGTGCGAGCGATCGCGGACGTGGAACAAGCCTATGGTGAGATCGCTCCCTGCATGCTTGACTTTCTCAAGCCTTGGCAAGTTAAGGCGAAGTTGGTAGTGCCCGTCTTACAAAATCAGCAACTTTGGGGGTTGTTAATTGCCCATCACTGTACGAGTACTCGACAGTGGAGTGACTTTGAAACCGAACTGTTGCAACAGCTATCCGATCAACTCGGGATTGCCCTAGCTCAGGCACAGCTATTGGAGCGGGAAACTCGCTATTCTCAGGGACTGGCTCGTTCTAATGCTGAGTTGCAAGAGTTTGCTTATGTTGCGTCCCACGATCTGCAAGAACCGTTGCGTAAGATTCAAGCGTTTGGCGATCGCTTAAATACTAAATATGGAGACGTACTGACAGAGCAAGGGCGCGATTATTTAGAACGGATGCAGAATGCCGCCGGTCGCATGCAGGCATTAATTAACGATTTACTAACTCTGTCTCGGGTGACGACTAGAGCGCAACCGTTTGTACCAATCCCGCTCAATCGCGTCGTGCAAGAGGTACTCTCCGATTTAGAAGTTCGCATCCAACAAACCGGCGCACGGATAGAAATTGGTGAACTTCCCATCGTTGAAGCCGATCCCGTGCAAATGCGTCAGTTACTCCAAAACTTGATCGGGAACGCACTGAAATTTCACCGAGAAGACGAGCCACCAGTTATCAAAATTTATAGCTGCTTGCTGGAGGACTCCCAAAAGCGCTCGAAGGGGGTGACTCCCCACCTGCATTGTCAACTTTGGGTTGAAGACAACGGAATTGGGTTTGATGAAAAGTACACCAGCCGTATCTTCAATGCATTTCAGCGACTACATGGTCGTAGCGAATACGAAGGAACGGGTATGGGTTTGGCAATCTGCCGTAAGATTGTCGAACGCCACAACGGCAGCATCACGGCAAATAGTGCGCCACAGCAAGGAGCAACCTTTATTGTCATGCTGCCAATGCAACAACCTCAAGGAGACCTTGCCGAGTGAAAGGACGCCGACATCCTGTGACGATTTTAATTGCTGATGACGATCCAGACGACTGTATGTTAGCCAGAGAAGCGCTAGCCGAAAGTCGCTTGGCTAATGAGCTTTACTTCGTCAACGATGGCGAGGAACTGATGGATTATCTCTACCATCGTGGCAAATATGCTGCACCAGAGAGTTCGCCGCGTCCCGGATTAATCTTGCTCGATCTAAACATGCCAAAAAAAGATGGTCGCGAGGTGCTCAAGGAGATCAAAGCCGATCCTCATTTGCGACAAATTCCAGTTTTAGTGCTGACAACCTCCCAAGCCGAGGAAGATATCCACCGCAGCTATGACTTGGGAGCGAACTCATTTATTACTAAGCCTGTGACCTTTAGCTCCTTGATTGAGGTAATGCGAACGTTGGGAAAGTACTGGTTTGAAATTGTCGAACTACCACCCGAAGAGGTGCGCGATTAAAAAAGGCGGTGATGGCAATGGACAACCGCTCAGTTAGAGCCTTGCTGGTTGATGATGATGAAGATGACTATATCCTGACTCGCGATTTACTCGCCCAAAGCCAGGAAACTCAATTTGAACTGGAATGGGTATTCCAGTACGACGCGGCATTAGAGGTGATGCGTCAAAATCGTCATGATATTTATCTGCTCGACTACCGTTTGGGGGAACGCAACGGACTGGAGCTTTTGGAACAAGCGATCGCAAACGGTTGCAGAGTACCCATTATTTTACTCACCGGGCGAGGCGATCGCGCGATCGATCTCGCAGCGATGAAAGCGGGTGCGGCAGATTACCTGGATAAAAGCCAACTAAAAGCTCCACTTTTAGAGCGATCGATTCGTTATGCCTTAGAGCGCCATCGAGCCGAGCAGAAAATCCGCGAACAAGCGGCTCTCCTCGATGTCGCCACCGATGCCATTTTGGTGCAGAATCTAGACGGTCAAGTTGCATTTTGGAATAAAGCGGCTCAACAGATTTATGGCTGGCAAGCAGAAGAAGTCCTAGGTAAAAATGCCAATATGCTGTTGTATCCAGCAGAAAGTTCGCCTCGCCTCCAGGACATTCAAATCGCCGTCACTGTGAAGGGAAACTGGTATGGTGAGTTACACCAGATTGGAAAAGACGGGAAAAAAATCATTGTCGAAAGTCGTTGGACATTGGTACAACAGGATGAGGGAAAGCCCAGGTCAATCTTAATTGTTAATACCGATATTACTGAGAAAAAACGCCTCGAATCTCAGTTTCTTCGCGCTCAACGAATGGAGAGTATTGGCACTCTTGCCGGTGGCATTGCTCACGACCTCAACAACGTACTTACCCCCATCTTGATGACAGTTCAATTGTTAGCTCTTAAGCTCAAAGAGGAGCAGGGTAAGCAGTGGTTGAAAATCCTAGAAAATAACGCCAAGCGAGGTGCGGAGTTAGTCAAGCAAGTTGTTTCATTTACTCGGGGCATTGAAGGCGAACGCACGCTCGTGCAAGTTAGACATTTGATCGGAGAAATCAGGCAAATTGCGAGAGAAACATTTGCCAAAGCTATTAACGTTTATACGGATGTCCCGCAAGATTTGTGGACGGTTTCTGCAGATGCGACTCAACTCCATCAGGTACTCATGAATCTTTGCATCAATGCTCGCGATGCAATGCCTGATGGAGGTATTTTGAACATCTCAGCGAAGAATCTTGTCATTGATGAAAACTATTCTCGGATGAACGTCGATGCCAAAGTCGGGCATTATATTGCAATTACAGTTTCCGATACGGGAACTGGCATTCCCCCCGAAATCTTAGAGCGAATTTTTGAGCCATTTTTTACTACCAAAGAATTGGGGAAGGGAACTGGGTTGGGACTTTCTACAGTGCTTGGTATTATTAAAAGTCATAGCGGGTTTGTTAATGTCTACAGCGAGCCAGGACAAGGGACTGCATTTAAGGTATACTTGCCAGCCTTAGAAGAGATACAGACACCATTTGTTAGAGAAATTAAACTGCCGAGCGGAAATGGAGAGATGATTCTGCTCGTAGATGATGAAATAGCAATTCGCAATATTGTACAAACGTCCCTAGAAACTTATCATTACCAAGTGCTAACGGCTAGTGATGGAGTAGAGGCGATCGCATTGTACGCACAGCACAAACAGCAAATTAGTGCTGTATTAATTGACATGATGATGCCTACGATGGATGGTTTAACCACTATCCAGATGTTACAAAAAATGAACTCTCAGCTCAAAATTATTGCCATTAGCGGGCTAGCCCTGAGCGATAGGGTGAACGTCGCTATGGGAACTGGCGTACAAGCCTTTTTGTCGAAGCCCTTCACGGCTGAGGAATTATTACAAACTTTGAGCGGAGTGTTGAGTAGTTATTCCTACAATGAACCCCCCATTCCCAATTCCCCATTCCCAGAAAATCTATAGTGTTTTCCTTTAGGGCGCACCATGTAGGCTCAAGGTTTTTTCGATTCACTCAGGAGGTTCGCAATTCTATCTTTTTGACGCTGACGCTCTCGTTCTTGCATGCGATACTTCCAATCTCGAATTGCGATCGCAACTTTAGCCGCAGGAGAATGACGTTGCTGGGCTAGGCTATCCGGTTCGATTGGCGCTTGAGGCTCCGGTTGAGTGCGAAAAATCAGACACCCGGACAGACTATCATCCCTCGACTCTTGAGCCAATGCCCGTAGGATTGCCGTAGCAGATTGGTAACGGTCTTGTAGAGAAATTTTGAGCATTTTACTCAAAATCTTCGCGAACGGTTGGCTCACCTGTACGGAATTTTGCCACAATAATTCACCCGTGTGGCGATCGCTATCAAAATCGAGAGGAGCCTTTCCCGTTAATAGATACAAACAAGTCACACCCAAGGAAAAAATATCGCTAGCAAAGACGGGGCGCAGAGAAAATTGCTCTGGCGGGGCAAAGCCGACAGTCCCGATAAAATGGGTTGTTGGTGCTTTGGTCGTGGTATCTCCCACCTGAGCGATTAGCTCTTTAACAGCTCCAAAGTCAATTAGTACTAGCCTGCCATCATCTTGGCAGCGAATAATATTTTGCGGTTTGATGTCCCGATGGATAACCTGCTGATTGTGGATGTACTGCAATAGCGGTAGCATTTCCCGCAAGAACCGTTTGACTGAGGCTTCCGACATACATCCATAGCGCCGCACCCAACGAGCCAATGTTGCGCCACGGATGTATTCCTGTACTAGATAAAATTCTTCCTCCTCGACAAAATAATCGAGCAACATGGGAATTTGAGAGTGGCTACCCAGCTTAGCTAGGGTTTTCGCTTCTCGTTCAAAACGCCTGCGAGCATTTTCCAACGATGGCAGTTCGCTGACTTTGGGACACAGTTGCTTGATCACGCACATCGGTGAACCTGGCAAAGTGACATCTCTTGCCAGAAACGTGACCCCGAAACCGCCTCGACCAATCATCCGTGCCACTTCATAGCGATTGCGAAACAGTTTATCCTGCCCACATAACTGACCTAATTGAGTTTGTTGCAAGACATCAGAGTGAAAGGATGATAAATTTCCGGGTTGAAAATTCATGAATCTTCAAGGTCAGGATGAGACGGGATCTCCGGTATGCTTTTAGTCTAGGCACAAACCTTGCCTTTCGTCCAAGCTCTTAGGTCAGAATCAACATCAACAAGAGCTAAATCAATACATTAGGCACAAGAGTCGATCTAACTTATGCATCCTACACTCCAGAAAGCATTTGACAAAGGCCCCATCCTAAAAGTTATTAGCGGCTTGAATAACTTTGACGCTGAACGCGTTGCCGCAACCGTCAAGGCAGCCGAGCGAGGCGGTGCAACCTTCGTGGATATTGCTGCTGACCCAGATTTAGTGCGGATGGTGCGCGACTTGACGAATCTACCGATTTGTGTATCTGCTGTGGAACCTCACAAGTTTGTGACGTCTGTTGCAGCAGGTGCCGATCTGATCGAAATCGGCAACTTCGATAGCTTTTACGCTCAAGGACGCCGGTTTGAGGCCGAAGAAGTGTTAGCGTTGACGCAAGAAACGCGATCGCTGCTGCCAGAGATTACCCTGTCTGTCACCGTCCCCCACATCCTGACACTCGATCGGCAAGTGCAATTGGCAGAAGAATTGGTTCAAGCCGGTGCTGACATCATCCAAACCGAAGGGGGAACTAGTAGCACGCCTCACTCGGCCGGTACGCTGGGCTTAGTTGAAAAAGCCGCTCCAACCTTAGCGGCAGCTTCCGAGATTTCTCGTGCCGTACCCGTACCCGTGCTGTGTGCATCCGGGTTATCGAGCGTAACCGTACCAATGGCAATTGCTGCTGGTGCAGCGGGTGTTGGTGTTGGTTCTGCGATCAATCAGTTGAACAACGAAGTCGCCATGGTAGCCGCTGTCCGCAGCTTGGTTGAAGCCTTGGCAACGGTCAACGCTCTGCGCGTTCGCGTCTAACAGTTTCGTTAGTGGTGATTCGTTGTTGGTTGTTAGTCAATTGGCAATTAACTAACAACCAACAACAAAAAACTAACAACTCAGGCAATCCTTCAATCCATAAACAACCTGTTGCTGTTCCTCGAAGGCAAGCTCTGGGAACATGGGTAAAGACAACACCTCGTTGCAGGCTTGCTCGCTGACTGGCAACTGACCGGGTTGGTAGCCTAAATCCTTGTAGACTGGCTGCAAGTGCAAGGGGAGTGGGTAGTAAACCATGGAAATGATACCCAACGACCGGAGTTGGCTGCGTACCTCGTCCCGATCGCGATCGCTGCTGCTATCTTGGGTCAAGCGAATGGTGTACTGATTCCAGACTGCTCGTCCTCCAGCGATTTCTTGGGGAATGACGATCCCAGGCACGGGTTCTAGTAGCTCGTGATAACTTGCAGCAACCCCCCGACGTGCTTCATTCCACCGATCCAGATAACCTAGCTTAATTTGCAGGATAGCCGCTTGTATCGCGTCTAAGCGGCTGTTCATGCCAATAGCTTCGTGATGATAGCGGTTACGACTCGTACCATGGTCTCGCAGCATGCGAATTGAGGCAGCGATTGCTGGATCGTTAGTTGTGACAGCGCCGCCATCGCCGCAAGCACCGAGGTTTTTGGTGGGATAGAAACTAAAACAGCCAATATGCCCGATGCTACCTACTTTTTGTCCCGCCCATTCGGCACCCGTTGCTTGAGCGCAGTCTTCAATGACGGCAAGAGCATGAGCTTGCGCTAGCTCCATGATGGCGCTCATATTCACCGGCTGCCCGAACAGGTGAACTGGCATTATCGCTTTTGTTTTATCCGTAATCGCGGCGGCAATGCGATCGACATCAAGATTGAACGTCTGGGCATCAATGTCAACAAAAACTGGCTTTGCACCAACGGCTGTAATCACTTCAGCGGTGGCAAAAAAGGTAAAAGGAGTTGTAATGACCTCATCTCCAGGTCCGATCTGTAACGCTCGCAGGGCCAAATAAAGAGCGTCAGTACCGGAGTTGCAAGCCACGCATTCAAGAGTACCTGTGTAAGCAGCGAACTGCTGCTCGAAGTTTTCGACTGTTGAACCGCCGATATAACATCCGGAGGTCAAAACGTCCTGAACAGCAGCGCTCACTTGTTCACCTATCGTTTTGTACTGCCGCTTCAGGTCAATAGGGGGAATGTTATTCACTCGCTTACACCTAGAATTTTTACTTAAATAAACCAAATTTTCCTGCAAAAGGGAATCCAGGCGTCCCCATTACCTTATTTCTACAGAATAATAAAGTTCTTAAATTGTTTCAGGCGCTGGCAAGTGAAAGAAGAGGGGGTGGTAGATTTAGGCGATCGCAGCAGCTCTCTTCCCTTCTGGTTGAAGGTACCAAATGGTAACGCGATCGCTCAAGAATCTGACAAAATAGTCAACGACGCGCGCGAGTAGAGTCTGCTAGAGGTGAATTCTTTAATCGAGCTTGACCTGACCGACTTGGTCTGGGCATTGGGTCTGATGGCGATCGCAATTGGCGTATCGGCTTGGCAAAAGTTGGGACTGGAATTTCAACTTGCGATCGCAACAGGGCGAACAGTCCTCCAGCTTTTAGTTGTCGGATATCTGCTCGCTGTGATTTTTGCCTTAAAAAATCCCTTTGCTGTTCTCGGCGTCTTGCTGGTGATGCTGACAATTGCCACGATCACGGCTCGTAACCGAATTAGCAAAAAAGTTCCTAGAGTGATACCCATCGTACTGGGTGCGATGTTCTTTAGTACCGCACTGACGTTGTGTTACACCAATGTGTTGATTATTCAGCCTAAAACTTGGTATGAGCCGCAGTATCTCATTCCCTTGGCAGGTATTGTACTCGGAAATGCCATGAACGGTGCTGCGATCGCAGGCGAACGCCTTGTCAGCACAATTAACAGTAGCCGTCTCGAAATCGAAACCCATCTCAGCTTAGGTGCAACGCCAGAGCAATCCGTAGCCGCTTACCGCAAAGATGCAGTGCGTGCCGGACTCATTCCCACCCTCAACCAGATGATGGTCGTAGGTGTCGTTACGCTGCCGGGAATCATCACAGGTCAATTGCTCAGTGGCATTGACCCCCTGAATGCGGCGTCTTACCAAATACTAATCATGTTCATGCTTGCCTTTACGTGCCTCATCACAACAGTTTTTGTTACTCAAGGACTGACACGCCAATTCTTCAACGCACAAGCTCAGTTGCAATTGCCTTAACCCCCTTGGTCAAAGCAGTCCGGCTTTTATGAAGACTTCCGCCTTCTAGACAAAGCTTAACAATTTCTTGAGATTTAATGACTTTTTTAGCGTTTTGCAAAGCAGATGTCTATTAGCCACAACCTAGCCCTATGCTAGGCGCAAGGGAATCTAAAGAAATCCTTAAATTCCTCAAACAAAACACCAATCTTGGAGTGAAGCCATGAATTACTCAATACTACGCCAGTTTTGGTCTGTGGTAGAAGCGACTCAGACCGTAACTTTAATGGCACTCGACGATACTAAGTTGGTGGAACAGTTGATCGATCGACTCAGACAGCAATATTCGCTCAACAGTGACCAGATCGATACGATCACCGTCTACATTCGCTCCAGGCTACCCCTAGTTCGCGATCTGGCTCAGGCACGACAGCTTGAATATGTCTAGGTGAGGCGAGGGTCAGAGACAACTCCAACAGATGCTAAGCCTAAATCGGTCAAGGTCACTCCAAGCACTAGTAAATCGGTACTAACATGGGTCATTAGTAGGCTAGAAGTAGTCCCCAGTGGCTTTGTGCAAGGAGAGGAGAACTTGAAGTATCAGAATTCACAGAATTGGCAAGCTGTAGTTGGGGGGATTGTAGCGGCAGCCCTTATTCTCCTTAGCTTTAGTTCGTTTGTCATTATCAACCCAGGACAAGCTGGAGTGTTGAGTATTTTGGGTAAAGCCAAAGATGGAGCTTTGTTAGAAGGGATTCATCTCAAACCGCCCCTAATCTCAACCGTAGACATCTATGATGTAACCGTGCAAAAGTTTGAAGTCCCGGCGCAGAGTTCTACTAGAGATTTGCAAGATTTGTCGGCAAGCTTTGCGATCAACTTTCGTCTCGATCCAACACAGGTGGTTGAGATCAGACGCAAACAGGGTACTTTACAGAATATCGTCTCGAAAATTATTGCGCCTCAGACGCAGGAATCGTTTAAAATTGCCGCGGCGAGAAGAACGGTTGAAGAAGCGATTACTAAACGGAGCGAACTCAAACAAGACTTTGATACAGCTTTAGGCGAACGCTTAGAAAAGTACGGAATTCTCGTGTTGGATACCAGTGTAGTAGACCTCACATTTTCTCCAGAGTTTTCTAAAGCTGTTGAGGATAAACAAATTGCCGAACAACGGGCGCAAAGAGCGGTGTACATAGCACAGGAAGCCGAGCAACAAGCCCAGGCAGAAGTCAATCGCGCCAAGGGAAAAGCGGAAGCGCAAAGACTTTTAGCTGAAACGCTGAGGGCGCAAGGGGGTCAATTGGTGCTTCAGAAAGAGGCCATAGAAGCGTGGAGACAAGGAGGCGCTCAGATGCCAAAAGTTCTTGTCATGGGGAGTGACTCTAAGAGTACTGTTCCCTTCCTCTTTAACTTGGGTAATCTACAGGAGACAGCGTCCTCGCAGTAGCTAATCCTTTGAGATTGGTACAAGTTGATGGCTGAGAAAACTGACCTTTCGCGATCGCCCTTTTATTCCTCTGGTAAATATTAAGGCGATCGCTCCACTACTTTCTAGTCCCTCAAAGTAAAAATAGTGATTCAAATCACTATTGAATACTGACAAATTTCACAACGATTGCCTAAAAAGATCGCTCATTTTAAATCTGAAAATCACAAGTTTTCAGGATTCAGTACAGCGCGGCTTTCCTAGACATCCTTGTAGATTAGAACGGTAACTGTAATGTAGGAGAGAGCGATGCTAATTTTTGATTCCAACAACTGGTATAAATCAAACTCCTCTACGGCAAGTGAAGCGTCAGATAACCTCTCACAAACAGAAAAGCAGTTATTACTTTTACCAGATTTTATAGAGTTTCCAGATTGGCTGTCGGAAAGGTACAGTATCGCTCTGGATGAGGGCGATCTATACGATGATAAGCAGCAAGCTAAGGCTCTAACTCAACAGGAAGAGAACCGAGTACAGCCCAAGACTGTCTTGATGACTTGTCCGGAAAATATGCCTCGTTGGGAGGGAGCTTGGTGGGGAGAACAAGCCCTAAGAGCGTTGGACGAATCTTTGTAGTAATCACACCAAATAAGTTGGCAGCCTGAACTGAGAGTAATACGGGAAAGCTCATGGAGTGAGAGCTAGGCAACAACTTATCAAAAAGTTAGCAGTGGAGTTTCAAGCGATCGCTAAAAATCGATCTTTAGGCAAGCGATCGCAGATAACCTCCCTATGTTACTAATCCTCACAAGAGAGCCTCAGAGTTTTCGCTGATACTCTTCGAGCAGATCCATGAGGTTCACTTGGCAGCGAGTCGGTAGGAGGTCAATTAAAGGTACTTCCCGTTTCCCTCCACCTAACGAAACTGGGATATTTTCTAAAATCTTTAGCACTTCGCTTTCATCTAGGGTGTTGTTCGTGAGCAGAGGATAAACTCGTTGAGCAACAACCGTAGCCAAGTGAGCATCTGATAAATAGAGGTGCCACTTGGCAATATCGATGTAGACTTCCTTGCCAATATCGGCAGCGAGGTCTTCGATGAATTCTGTAGTGTTAGTTTTAGCCATAGTGATTAACGCTCTCTACTGAATTCGATAAGGTGTGCGATCCATACTACTGCGGGGTTTATGGAGCTTGGTTTAACTTTAGGAAGATTTTGTCGGGGCATCTTTGGCAGACAACGGGGAGTAATTTGCGATCGCAAAGATGTAAACCCCATGTCCGAGTAAAATCAGTGCCCACAGTCCAGTAACCAAATACGCCCAGCGCCAGTCAGCATTCTGTAGGGTGCGGAAAAACCAGATTCCGGAGTTACAAGCGGCAAAAATTGCCACATGCATGGCAAAGTTCATCCGGTCATCTAATTTACGGTACTCTGGGTCATTGCGATCGGGTTTGCGAGGCCAACGAGGAGGCATGGAAGTCGTTCGTAGTTAGTGGTTAGTACTTAGTTGTTGGGTCTAACAACTAAATTAATTCTACGTTGCTAGTCATCAATCCTCCTGCCGGAGGTAATCACCTGATTTGCCGCCAGTTTTACTCAATAGGCGAATCGATTCAATCTGAATCGACTTATCTAGGGCTTTTGCCATGTCGTAAAGGGTAAGGGCAGCGATAGAGACGGCTGTCAGCGCTTCCATTTCAACGCCCGTTTCAGCTTTAGTCGTCACCGACGCTTGAATTTGATATCCCGGCAGTTCGGAGTCGGGCATAATTTGTACTTCTACTTTATGTAGCGGTAAGGGATGACACAACGGAATGAGTTGGGAGGTTTGCTTGGCTGCCATGATTCCTGCTATCCGGGCTGTCCCAATGACATCTCCCTTAGGGGCATTACCCGCTTCAATCGCGTCAAAGGTAGCAGCATTCATCCGGACTTGAGCAGCTGCGACGGCTTGCCGTTGGGTGGGAGTCTTGGCAGAGACATCGACCATCCGGGCTTGACCCTGAGTGTCTAAATGAGTCAAGGATTGAGTTGAAGAAATTTCTTGCGGCATTTTTTTAGGTGTGCTACGATTAGTAATCGGTGAGTAAAGAAAAAATACTCGCTTAATCAAGGGCTTGTAGCTCAGTGGACTAGAGCACGTGGCTACGGACCACGGTGTCGGGGGTTCGAATCCCTCCTAGCCCGTCCAAAAAGACAGAAGGTTTTACATCTTCTGTCTTTTTTGTACTGTACAACTGTCGTTCATGCTGTTGCGTCGTTTGTAAAAAAATTAAGCCTGGGAATGCTTTCCCAGGCCGATCGCTAAATTCAGTTCAAATTGACTGAGAGTTTGATTCAGTTCAATTCACTCTACTTTTCCCACTTCTGAGCAATGATTTCGGCCAAATCCACAACTCGCTGGGAGTAGCCCCACTCGTTGTCGTACCAGGCAACGACCTTCACCATGTCACCACCCATGACCATTGTCAGACTGGAATCCACAATTGAAGAGGCATCATGACCTTTGTAGTCAGTTGACACTAATGGCAGGTCACTGTATGCCAAAATACCCTTGAGTGGACCTTCAGCAGCTTCCTTGAGAACACCATTCACCTGCTCGGCGATCGTGCTTTTCTCTACTTGAATTACCAAGTCAACCACAGACACGTTCGGTGTGGGGACGCGCAGGGCGATGCCATTGAGTTTACCCTTGAGTTCGGGTAGAACTAACCCTACAGCCTTCGCCGCACCCGTGCTGGTTGGCACGATATTCATCGCTGCTGCCCGTGCCCTGCGAACATCCCGGTGGCTAGCATCCAAAAGGCGCTGGTCACCTGTGTAGCTGTGGGTTGTGGTCATTGTCCCTTTGATGATGCCAAAGTGTTCGTGTAGCACTTTAGCGAAGGGGGATAGACAGTTTGTTGTACAGCTGGCATTGCTGACAATGTCATGCTTGCTGTGTTCGTAGTGGTGATCGTTAACACCTACTACAAACGTGCCAACATCATCCCCTTTGGCAGGGGCAGTAATCATGACTTTCTTTGCACCCGCTGCTATGTGCTTTGAAGCTCCCTCTCGGCTGACAAATACACCGGTTGACTCGATTACCAGGTCAACTGCCCAATCAGCCCAAGGCAAGTTTAGCGGGTTGCGATCGGATACACATTTAACAGTTTTGCCATTAATGATTATGGAGTTGTCATCAGCGCTGACGTCAGCGTCCAACTTCCCCAGCATCGTGTCGTATTTCAGCAAATGGGCATTCGTTCTTGGGTCAGAAGTGTCATTGATGCCCACTAAGTCTATCTGGCTATTCTCTCTTGTCAGCCAGCATCGCGCAAAGTTGCGTCCGATGCGCCCAAACCCGTTGATCGCTACTCTAATCACTGCGTCTTGCCCTCTGTATTCAAGCTCAGGAAATATTGGTTTTAATGATTCATTGAGACCAATGATATCGCAAAGCCTGAATAATGAGAACTTTTTATTGAGTATTAATAACTATTGACCCCAATAATATTGCAAAGGCTGAACAATGAGACCTGTACTCGGTTCTCAATTAAGAAAAACCTTATACAGTAAGTCTTTTAAGTCCTGTCTCTCGATGTTCTCGTTGGGGTTGAGGGTGGCTTGTCGGGGAGTCTGGTTGACTCGTAGATGAGAGCAGCAGGGATTTAGGCGACAAAAAACTTAAAGCTTCTAATAATACCTCTCTAGTCAATCCCCTCTCTCCCACCTTGGCTTGACAAATTAGCAGCCACATGCATATAAAACGAGGGACAAAAATACATTTCTCTATTGCCTCTTCGCAATTCTAGATTAGGCACTCAGAACCACTGTGCATCACAAAGGATTTGTCTGTTCCCTTGCCCCCCCTATGTGTCAGCTTGGAACTCGGTTATACCATCGGTGTAGAGATTCTGGGCTGTAATGTAGGCTCGGACATTGTCCGGAACCAGATAACGAATTGAGCGATTTTGGCGACAATACTGGCGAATCAGACTAGAAGAGATGCCTAGGGTGGGCATTTGAAGGAGCTGCCAGCGAATTAGGATGTTTTGGGCGGCTAACTGACGGACAACTTGTTGACAGAGCCAGCTATCGGAGGTGGTTGGTTGCTGTTTATAACTGCTGTCGCTTCGATCGCAAAACGTAGTTGTGTCCGCCACTGGTACAAATCGCGGCGCAACTATCCACTGACAAGAGGGGATCAGCCGTTCGCGGCAGTACCATAGTGGTAGAGTTTGGAAAGAGTCTAAGCCAATAATCCAATACCATTGCTGGTTAGGATAAACCTTTTGGAGATAAGCCAAGGTTGCGATCGCGTAATCGGGTTCAGCCCGATCCATGTCTAAGGGTGAGATGGCAAACGCAGAATTTCCTGCGATCGCTTTTTCCACCATTGACCGGCGATGCTCGTAAGCTAAACTCTGCTTGTGAGGAGGGTGGCGAGTTGGTACCCAGATGACCCGATCTAGTCCTAACTGGCTCAAAGCAGTTTGAGCGACTACGAGATGCCCTATATGTACTGGATCGAATGTGCCACCCAGGATTGCCAACTGTTCCATCCCTATAGGCAATTTATGGATTTCGGGTTCGGTGTTTAAGTTCGCTCTAAATCTCGCTCGGTGACAGGCGTGTTGATGCCCTGTTTTTGACTAAAAATTCCGGATTGAGAGGAACCTGTTGCGTTTAGTTATAAAAACAGTTTATGGGTAGAAAAATCTTGTTCTACAGTAACACAATCTGTACCGTAACTAGCTCTGTAGGAGGAAAATTCTGCTAAATCTCTACTTTGCTATATCTTGAAAAATCAATTCTTGATATGATAGCGCGTGATATTGGCCCAGTAGGCGTGTGTGGTGTGGTGTGTAAGGAGTTAAGATGCGGAATAATGTTGATTTCACTGGGAAGCCATTTCATTTCATCGGCATTGGTGGAATTGGAATGTCAGCCCTTGCTTATGTTCTAGCAAAGCGTCAACTCCCTGTATCTGGATCGGACATTCGTTCGACGCATATTACTCAGCGTTTGCAAGCAGTCGGTGCACATCTTTTCAGAAATCAAGACGCTACTAATCTAGAGTTTTTCCAAGCCCGGACAGAATCTGCCTGTGGAGACTTCCCAACGGCAGCGATAGGTCTTCACTCGAATTCTGGAAGCTTCCCTCGCGAACTTCCAAAATCCAGTCAAGCGAGTCCTGCTACCAAGACAGCCTCAGGCTTGCCTCAAGTCATTTGTTCGACAGCGATTAATTCATTTAATTCCGAGTATCAGGCAGCTCTGGATCGGGGCTACCCAATTTTTCATCGCTCGGATTTGCTAGCTGCTTTGATTCAAGATTACCAAAGCATCGCTGTCGCTGGAACTCATGGAAAAACAACAACGAGTAGTTTAATTGGTTATGTGCTGTTGCAAGCTGGTGTAGATCCAACCATTGTTGTTGGAGGTGAAGTGGATGCTTGGGAAGGCAATGCCCGCTTGGGAGATGGTCCTTATCTGGTTGCGGAAGCCGACGAATCAGATGGCTCTTTAGCCAAGCTCTCTCCCAACATTGGTGTCGTCACCAATATCGAACTCGATCATCCAGATCATTACGATTCTTTAGAACAGGTTATTAAGACCTTCCAGATTTTTGCCGAACACTGCAAAATTCTCATAGGCTGTATTGATTGCGAAACAGTGCGATCGCGGCTTAAACCAACGATTAGCTATAGCCTACGACGAGATTGTGGTGCCGATTATAGCGTGAGTAATGTGACTTATCACGCTCATGGCACAACCGCCCAAGTTTGGGAAGGCGATCGAGTATTGGGCGAACTACAGGTTAAGTTGCTCGGCAAACACAATCTCAGTAATGCTCTAGCAGCGGTAGCTGTAGGGCGACAGTTGGGTCTGGGATTTGACAAGATTGCCTCCGCCATCGCTACATTTGAGGGAGCCAAACGTCGGTTTGAGCTGCGGGGCAAGTGCAACGATATCTCTTTTGTCGATGACTACGCTCACCATCCAAGTGAAATTCAGGCAACTCTTGCAGCTGCTCGGTTGCAATTTCCAGCGCCGCAACGAATTGTCGCAATTTTTCAGCCCCACCGCTACAGTCGCACATTGACCTTTTTGCCCGAGTTTGCAGAATCATTTGACGATGCAGACAGGGTCGTTGTTACTAACATTTACAGTGCAGGCGAACCTAATTTAGGGCAAATTACTGGTGCTGGGGTTCGAGATGCAATTGCCGCTCATCACGAGCAGGTGCATTACGAGCCAACTCTCGAATCAGTTGCACAGTTATTGACCCAAGTCCTTCAACCTGGCGATCTCGCTCTATTTTTAGGGGCTGGAGATCTCAATCAAATTATTCCCAAGTTGCTGGACTTCTACCAAAAGGCTGATAAAGAGCGGTGCGAAAAGTTTAAAGAATTAAGCCAGAAAGCCTGAATTCGGTTAATAAAACCGGAAAAAAGACCTTCGCTTCGCCTCAATTGTCCAAGACCAATTGGCACTCTTTTCTTGTGAATTGATATGACGTTGTCTCACGACCCCCCCCGCGTTACCGACACCTTTACTCCGAGCAATACCCTCTACAAACCTCATCTGTACTTACCAGGCACCGATTGCCCGCTGCGAACTGGAGTTCCTTTAGCGAGCCTAACCTCGTTTCGGGTAGGAGGCCCAGCGGAGTGGTACGTCGCACCCCGTCGCGTTGAAGATCTGCAAGCTAGTTTTGAGTGGGCTCAGTCTCAAGGATTACTCCTGACACTGTTAGGCGCAGGCTCTAATCTATTAGTGAGCGATCGCGGTTTGCCCGGTTTAGTCGTTTGTACTCGACATCTGCGCCAGACCCATTTCGATCCCGATACCGGAAGAATCACCGCCGGTGCTGGCGAACCCATTGCGCGTCTCGCTTGGCAGGCAGCCGAACGCGGTTGGCGCGGACTGGAGTGGGCCGTAGGCATCCCCGGCACTGTAGGTGGTGCAGTGGTGATGAATGCTGGAGCCCATAAAAGCTGTACGGCTGATATTCTGGTGAGCGCACAGACCCTTTCTCCTACAGGTACCGTTGAGATGCTCACCCCTCAAGAGTTGGGCTTTAGCTATCGCACCTCGATATTACAAGGAGGCGATCGCTTAGTGACGCAAGCCACATTTCAGCTACAACCCGGTGCCGATCCCAAACAGTTACTAGCTGAAACCTCTAGACATTTGGAGCAACGTCGCCTCTCTCAGCCTTACCACTTGCCGAGTTGCGGCAGTGTCTTCCGCAATCCCGAATCCCATGCTGCTGCTTGGTTAATCGAACAGATGGGTTTAAAAGGCTACCAAATTGGGGGCGCTCGGGTAGCGGAGCGTCATGCTAACTTTATTCTTAACTGTGGTGGCGCTAAAGCTAGCGATATCTTCCAAATTATTCGCCATATTCAGCAACAAGTCGAACATCATTGGTCGCTTTGCTTAGAGCCAGAAGTAAAAATCTTAGGCGAGTTTCAAGCGGCATAGAGTGCCGTACCGACGCAAGCAATACTAAGATAAGGATTTAGTGAACGGGAAGACAAAAGACGAGTGCTTTGAAACAAGTGTTTTACGCCACTCCTTATAGGATTAGAAGTAGAGGTGCAAGTCTCATGGCTTGACAGACGTTTCTCTTTCTCAATTGTTCGACTTCCCGTTTCAGCTTAGCGAGGAACCATCCTCGTCGAAGCAGGAATATCCTAGTTGTTAGACTGGAAATTCCGGCTCAAGAGTACCTATTGCACTCCGCGTCGTCGGATATCAAACTAATACAGTCGTCCCATACTCGATAGAATTAACAAGTTATGACAAAAGGACAAGGATTTGGCTTCGGCTTAGGCAAAATGAAAGAACTCGCCGATGCCTTTAAAAAAGCTCAAGAAGTTCAACAAGGTGCTAAGCAGCTCCAAGAAGAGTTGGAGCGCATGGAAATTGAGGGACAAAGCAGCGATGGGCTTGTCAAAGTAGTGATGAGCGGCAACCAAGAACCCCTACGAGTAGAAATTTCCGACGCTGCCTTAGGTCAGGGAGCGCAAGGGCTTTCCGAACTCGTGACAGCGGCGATGAAAGATGCCTACGAGAAGTCTACAGCTACTATGCGGGAGCGCATGGAAGAACTCACGAGTGGATTAAATCTTCCAGGTATGTAGACCCGCTACTTAAGCCGCGAAAGACAAAAGAAACAACGCTTTCTTTTGTCTTTTACCTTATTTGGGAGGTTTGGGCGGAGTGACTTGGAGCTTTTGAAGATCGGCAATCGCTCGATAAAATCGCTCGGTTATGACTTTATTGCCATCCTCCGTTAGGTGAATGGCATCATCAAACGCTCCCTGGCGCAAGTTTTCATCCAGTTTGTAGAAATTGAGCGCTTTCACATTTTGAGGAAACGCCTCCTGCGCGTTTTGCATCACTTGTGTCAGCTCTGCATAGCCAGCTTGCACTCGTTGTTTGTAGATTGGGTCTAGTTCGTTGACGATAGTTCGTTCTCTTGAAGACAGCGTGCCGCTAGGACGACCTGTAACTTCTGGCTGAAGCGCGACAATCAAAGGAATATTTGCCCCAGTTGTTAAACGCACCATTTGCCCCAAGCGATCGCGATATCGTATGACTCTGCGTTCCAGTTCATTGGCGTCAGTGGCAAGATGTTGCTCCAACGGTTCTGTCCGATCGGTTACAACTAGACTCAGCTGACTCACTGAAGGTTGAGACGGGAAGATCCAGTAGTGTATAGATTTTACTAAATACGTGTCTGCGATCGCTTGCTTTAATCGTCCAGTAGTGTGAGTCCAAAGATGATCGAGCGCGTTATTGAGGAAGGCTTCTTCGTGGGGGATATCCGTTGCCCATTGATCGCTGGGCAACATTAAATCCGCATATCCATCCAGAACTAAGATAGCGTCTGGGTTGTAGGGCAAAATTTGTAACGCCAGCTTAGCCAGTTCATTTCCCGAAGTATATCCCGGTACAGCAGCATTAATCACGCGGTATTGACCATCGCGAAGCTGGGGTGGCAGAGTCAGTGCTTTTTCACGTTCTGGTTTGTAGACGGGCAACGGAACAGGACGGTATTTCTCTGGGGAACGCCGTTGCTGTGCGATTCGTTCGTTCAGACGGGCTTCTAGGAAATTGGCTAATGTCGCTTGGTTGCTCAAACTTCGTTGACCGAAAGCCGTAGAACCGCCGAGAAGAAAAATCCGAATTTCATTTTTAGGCTTTTCCAGGGGAACGGGTTCGTCATCGCGGAAACCTTGTTCGTTGATACGCCAGAACTCACTCTTTTGGTTTCCGACTAAGCTGTAACCTACGGCTACATGTCGTTGAGCAGCGAGGTGTCCTCGATCGGATAAAGCATCGTAGGGTTGCTGCGATCGATTAAGGAACTTGAGATTGTAAGCGGTGACAATTGAGGGTTGACCCTCATAAGCGGCTAACTTGGCACCATTACCCGTTATGTTCACCAGCAGCCGCGCCAACAATTCCAGGAAAATCAAGGCTAAAGGTATAGCCAGAAGAATCCACAAAAGCGGTACAGAAGGACGGGACTTGCGGTAAGTGCGACGGTGCGATTTGAACATTCAAGACTTTCCTCATCCTCATTGAACTAGGAGGCATCCCTTGACCTCTAGAAAATATGTTTAGGGTTGCTGCTGACCTTTTATCGAACATACTGCAACCGATTAAGCGAAGATCTAGCCTCTGCAATCTCCAGTGAAACACCAGCAACGGCAGCTTCGTTGCTAAACTTAACACGGGTGCAACAGTAGTCCTTGTTTAAACAGCATCCGAAGCTAAATATTATACCTATGCCTTGTAAGTTACTCTTCGTCTGCCTCGGTAACATCTGCCGTTCTCCGTCAGCCGAGAACATTATGAATCACTTAGTTGAGCAGGCGGGTCTTAATGATGATATTATCTGCGATTCGGCTGGAACTGGCGGTTATCATATTGGGGCTCCGCCCGATCGCCGTATGGCGGCAGCAGCACTTGGTCGAGGGATAACGCTCAAAGGTAGAGCGCGGCAGTTTCAAAAATCGGACTTTGAAAACTTCGACCTAATTTTGGCTATGGATCGGGAAAATTATCAGGATATTCTCTACCTCGATCCAGAGGGGAAGTATCGGGACAAAGTACGACTAATGTGCGATTTTGCCTCTCATCATAGCGAGCGAGAAGTGCCAGACCCCTACTACGGTGGGCCAGAGGGATTTAATCAGGTAATCGATCTACTATTGGATGCCTGTGACGGGCTACTACAGCACGTTATCAAAACTTACCAATTGGTGAAAAAATAGCGATCGCAAAGAGTTAAATCAAATCCGGTTGAACTCCCATTATTTCGACAGACGTGGAGAGTTTGTGATGAGGGACAGTTCGACGGAGTTGAGATTACAGCAATTTGCGTTTTCGATGCAATACACCCTGCATCAGGGCGCACAGCCGTGTGCCCCTACAAACTGTACGTCGCAATCTAGGGCTGTTGTTTTAGCCACAGGGAGTGTGAACCAAAATGTCGAGCCAGCGTTTGGGGCACTAATGACGCCAATATCCCCACCGTGAGCATTAATAATTTGTCGGCACTGATATAAGCCCAAACCAATACCCGTTAAATGCTTCGTGTGCAGACCGCGAATGTAGAGTTTGAAGAGGCTATTTTGTTGGGCTTGGGGCATGCCTACTCCATCATCCTGGAGGGTGCAACGAATCCTTTCGTCCTCAACTGTGATTTGTAACGTTAGGTTTAGCCCCGGTGGGTTATGTTTAATGGCATTGGTGAGCAAATTTTCCAATACCCGCTGTAACAGCTTCGGATCGACCGCTATCGCTGGGCAAACTGTGGGTAACTGCTGGGTCAGAGTAGCTTGATTTTGAGCCAGCATAGGCGAGTAGTCGGTGATGAGGTTGTGTATTAACCCGTCCAATTTTACGGGTTGGCAGTGAAGATCTAATTGGCGTTTTTCGTGGAAATGGTCTTCTAAAAGCGAGTCGATCAAATTCACCTGACGTTCGCTACTCGTCATCATCCGCTCAAGCAGTGGACGGCTGAGAGTGACGGTTTCTCCCGCCGAACGATACAAATTATTAAATACCATTGACATCCCTAACAGGGAAGTGCGTAGGTCGTGGGAAACAGCTTGGAGAAATACATCTTTGAGGTGGTTGAGTTCCTGAAGCTCAGCCATTTTGGCACTGAGTTCTTGCGTGCGTTCCGCCACCTGGGATTCTAAGTGAGTGTTGAGGTCTGTAATTTGCCGATATAGCTGGGCTTGCTGAATCGCGATCGCAACTTGGGTAGCGAGCGAACAAAGCCAGTCTATTTCCCACGATTGCCACTGACGCGGCTGCTCGCATTGGTTAATCACTAACGCTCCATACAACTCATCTCCCACCCAAATTGGCACTCCTAAAATGGCTCTGACTTGATACTCGCAGTGGTACCCGGCAATTTGGGGAGAAAAAGCGATCGCTTGTGTATCCTCAACTACAACAACGCGATTTTTTTCAAATTGCGATCGCCATAATTGCAAAGTACTTTCGTCATCAACGATCGTGCGGCAAAGAGATGGATAACCAGGGTCAACTGCCTCAGCGATGACTAAACCTTTTAAACACGTTACAGGTTCAGCTTCTCCAGGATAGGTTTGCAAGTTTGCCTGTTGTTTCGAGCCTTCCCACTCTTGAGAAACTCGATCGATTTGACCAATGAAAACGCGATCGGCTTTGAGAAACTGCCGGACTTCTGCCACGGTGGTGTTGAGGATGCAATCGAGATTGAGAGAGCGTCGAATCCGCATAGCCATCTCTCCCAATAAGCGATCGCGTTGGGCCACCGCACGCAGCTGGGCTTCAACCTGCTTGCGATCGGTGATATCCTGCACGGTGCCACTAATCCCATCCTGACTCATCTCTGATTGTTCGCACACCACGCGCTGTGAGCCATCCGGTAGCACAATTCGGTAGTCAATACAGTAAGGCTTATGCTCTCGCAATGCACCTCGAATCGCCTGCCCGACTTGTTCGCGATCGGCTGGATGAACGACTTGAAAGAAAGCTTGCCAACTGGGTTGAAAGGCTCCTGCGGCAAATCCAAAGAGGCGATACAGTTCATCGGACCATCGCAACTGCCATTGGGATTGGGAGCAACCTTGGCATGTCTCGTAATAATCCCAATTCCCCAGCTTGGCAAGGCGTTGAGCGTTAGCTAGACTCGCTTCCCGCTCTTTGAGTAAATCTACTGCCGAAGTTCGTTCGGCCTCCGCTGCCGCCAAGAGCAGAGCAACAATGGCAACGACACCCATGAAACACAGTAAAAACTGGAGTGCTATATCAATCTCCCCAGTCTTCGCGACAAAAGGCCCAACTCCCCGTACCGCTCCCCCAATGGCAATAACAGAGATAATCAGTGTCGCTATGACTGCGCCTAACTGCTTCCAGCGCAGTGCCGCCCACACAACCAGCGGAAAGGGCAAATATTCTAGGGGGTATTGAGCTATCCCATCTGCTGTTTTTGAGCCAAACACCAGCCAACCGATCGCGCAAAGTAATGCGAAGCACCCAACAGCCTCAGCTGGATGAGAGATTTGGAATGTCGAGGTTGCTATGCCCATCAAGTGTCTCGGCTTAAAAGGATTCGGAAGCTTCCGCAAATGATGCGCTACTCTTGCCTGTTGCCCGATCGACCATCTAACTGTCAAGAGCGTATGACTCAAGACCAATATTGCAGGAGTGACGACGATAATTCCCATCCCATCACCCAGCCATAAGACCCCCCAGTTTTTCCCCACTTGGCTAGGGGCAACTGTACCGATCGAGTAACCGATAATCGTACTAATCGTGGCATTAACGATTGGAGATATCCACGCGCCTAAGACTAGCAGTTGTAAAACATCTTGCACCCGTTTTAGAGAAGAACGAAACCCCATCTGACGTAGCAATTGGGTGCCAACCACCGCTTGAAACGCGCTACCGCCAGCGATACTTAAGGCAGCTATCCACGACACCCCTAACGACTTAGCAAATAACGTCGCTCCCAACACTACTCCCGGACAGATAAGTTGTCCGTGTAATAGCAGTGCTGCTAACGCCACTCCTGCTGGCGGCCAGAGGGGAGATGCCTCTGCTCCTAGATCTAACGTTACAACGGCGAGCTTGGCTGTCGTAAAGTAGGCAAAAGCTAGCACGCCAACCCCAGTTAAATATTCCCAGAGGCCTTTCCAGCTCAAGGGTATAATGTTCTGCCAGTTCATGGTGCTGTCGTTGTGGATGTTTCTGTCTCGATCGCTGCTGGTTTCAATCGTAATCTTGCTCCAGTTAATAGCCTCTAAAAATAGCTTGGATCGTTTATGGATTTTCAACTTCCCCCAGGTGGATGAGGTGGTACGAGCTGTCTAATAAAGATTCAATAAAGGTTAACTTTATAAAGCTCTACGAGCTGGGAACAGGGAACAGGGAACAGGGATGAAATTTTAATTGTGGGTTTAAAGCCCACTTTAAACAAATATGTTTTACTAGGTGCGAAGCACGACGAAAAACCACGTCCCTATCTCAATCCCACGTTTTTAAACGTGGGTACTGTTGCCTGTTACCCGTTAAGAAGTTCCCTTTGAACTTTTGCATATTAGCCTTAGAGCGGTTGCTCAACTCAATGATGTAAAAGGCGTCTCAATTTAGCCAAAGAGCTAAAGCCTTCTATTTCCGAACTCTCCTTGATAAAAATATATAAACTCAATCAATATAAAACAATGACCAACAGGGAACGGTTCGTTACTCACCGTTCTTCGTTTCCGATCTGGGTTTCTCCTTGCTCTGTTATTTTCTGATAGTTGTAACTAGTTAATGAAACGTGGGAGTGAAAAGAGAGCAGTCAATACATCTTCTAGCTTTTCACTGCTTTTCAAAGGACTGCTCATCTACTCGACTAAATGATTTTCCAGTGCAAACCGTACAAGTTCTGCCCGTTTGCTAGTTGCCGTTTTTCTTAAGAGGGTGCTGACATACTTTTCGACTGTCCGAGCACTCAAATGTAGCTTTTTGCCAATTTCAGCATTAGACAAACCTGTAGTGAGTAGATCCAAAACTTGCTGTTCTCGCTGGGTCAGATTGATATTTAGGTCTTTAGGAGCAAAGAATGACCCTGTCTCCCGCTTCGCGATCGCCTCTTTTGGAGTATTGTCTATTCTATCTGCTGATGCTGAGTCGGTTTCGAGTTGGGACGTTTGTCTGGCTTCTGTTGAGGAATATCGTAGCTCTGATTGAATGACCTGCGCTCGCTCCAGAAGACTGCGAATCACCGCACCGAGTTCCTGCATTTCAAAGGGCTTAGGAAGATAGAGGTCACAACCCGTCTGGTAGCCTTTAATGCGTTCTTCTGTGCTGGTACGTTCGGTTAAAAAGACAACTGGTAACAATCGAAACGCAGGCTTCTGACGGACTTTTCGGACTAACTCATAACCATCCATGCGTGGCATGTTGATGTCTGTCACGAGGATGTGAGGGTGATACGTTTCAATCATCGACAGCGCCTGTTGACCATCTTCAGCCGCGATGACTGAATAGCCTGATATCTCCAGGTAATCGCTGACGGAAAGACGGGTCCCCAGGTTGTCGTCTGCAACCAGGATGGTCAATGGCATGGGTACCAATATAAGAGCAGATCTACTTCTTACGCTATGCTATGTCTGCCCCACCCAACAGAAACCTAGGAACTATTTTTGAGAAATTCTTACTTAGGTAGAGCGATTTAGGTTTATTGACGCTTTGCGATCGCCTCAAAAGTGTTACATCATACATCATCGCAGAAATCCCCGACTTCTACGAAACGGAGCGGCAGCGCGAAGCGGAGTAAGTCGGGGTAGCCTAATAGAGGCAATCCGGTTAAGCTACAGAAACTTTTAGGCTACTGAGCTGACCTAAGTCACCCTCTAAGGCAACGCCTCGCTGGTTGTAGGCAAGATGACGCACCACTTTGTAAATCGCTTCAATTTGGTCAGGCTCTCCTACTTTCTGAGCTAATTCTGGCAGAGACAAGGCAGTACTTTCTCCCTGTAGCACTTGTACGACCCGTTTTTGTAAATCTAAGATAGCCGCCGCTGCCTTCTTGCCAGCTTCTACCCCTGGTTGGTGGTAAGCATTGATATTCACCAGGAAACCATAAAAACCAACGGCACGGTCATAGAGCGCAATCAGTGCCCCTACCATGTGAGGATTCACTTGAGGAATCGTCACCGTAATGGAATCTCGCTGATTTTCATACAGTGCTTTTCGTGTCCCCTGTAATAAACCGGAGAGATAGTCTCCAGATGTTACCCCTGGTTCTACTTCTGGCGACGAACCTAGTCGATCTTCCAAGACTTCAATGAACGTCACGAAGAAATTATTCACGCCTTCCCTTAGTTGCTGCACATAGGCGTGTTGGTCAGTGGAGCCTTTATTGCCATAGACCGCAATCCCTTGATGGACGATATTGCCGTCCAAGTCTTTCTCCTTACCCAGAGATTCCATGACTAGCTGCTGCAAGTAGCGAGAAAATAGCAGCAGACTATCTTTGTAAGGCAACACCACCATATCCTTCTCACCTTTACCTTTTCCAGCGAAGTACCAGGATAAGGCAAGCAGAGCGGCTGGATTTTGGTTCAGCTGAGGGATTCGGGTGGCGGCATCCATTTCCTTAGCACCGGCGAGCATGTCGCGGATATTTATCCCTTGTAGGGCAGCGGGCAGCAGTCCTACCGCTGACAGTTCAGACGTGCGACCACCGACCCAGTCGTACATGGGAAAGGTGGCTAGCCACCCTTCCGATTGAGCTTGTTTATCCAGGTTGCTATTGTCACCCGTAATCGCGACGGCATGGGGAGCAAAGTCTAGATTCTTGGATTCGTAGACTTTTTTGACCTCAATCATGCCGTTGCGGGTTTCTGGCGTTCCTCCAGATTTGGAGATGACTAAGACAAGGGTGCTAGAGAGTCGATCTTGTAGTCTATTAAGAACGCGATCGATGCCCGCGGGGTCAGTATTGTCAACAAAGTGAATGGTTAAGGGAGGAGAATCTGGGGCAAGGGCTTCAGCGACAAACTCAGGACCAAGGGCAGACCCTCCGATACCGATAGAGAGAACATCGGTAAATTTAGACGTTCCTGGAGGATGGATGACACCTGTGTGGACTTTTTCAGCAAAGTCTTCAATTTTTTCCAGAGTACTGAGGATTTCTTGACGCAGTTCCGGCGTTGGCGCTAATTCGGGGTCTCGTAGCCAATAGTGACCGACCATGCGGTTTTCGTCGGGGTTAGCTATAGCGCCTCCCTCCAACTCTTGCATCGCCTGAAACGCCTTCTCAAACTTAGGCTGCATTGCTGCGACAAAAGCGTCATCGAACCGCATACGGCTGATGTCGAGGTAAAAATTCAACCTTTCGTGGTAGTATAGCCAGTCTTGGTAGCGTTGCCATAGTACAGCGGCGTCCATAAGTAGCTCTCAAACTTCTGTTTTCACCAATCACAAGTTTAAGAGGTCATCTGTCCGTTCTTCCGTGTCTTTTAGTATGTCTTTCGCTATCGCATGAGTTTGTTGTCGCCTTGAATGTCTCCAGACAACGGGTTTACCTAGATTCTTTTCATCATATTCAAACGTAAGGTTTGGGTAAAACTCGCCAAAATTTTACAATTTGACCCGTTACTTCAATCCCGATTAAGTAGTTGCCGATAGTAAACCGATAAAACATCGCATCCGAGCTAATCTGGTGAAGACCTGGAAGGTCTTGAATCTGCTTGAGCTTCACAAAGTCCTCAAAGACGACTTTACAGACTTGCTGATAAGCCTCTGGCTCCAAGTTTTTAAGGTCTTGCAAAAACGATCGGGCATAGCGCACTTCTATGCTCACAGGGTGGTTTCTGACTCCGAACTACAAACAAAATTTTCCGTTGACAATACTCGTTGACTAGCCTCAGTCACGGAAAGTGCAGGAGTCGTAACACCTCTTCACGAGTTAGAAAATCACCCGGTCTAATCATCTGCCTCGACTCCTGCATAGCCGAGAGCATATACAGATCGTGGTAAAGCGGGTGTAAAACCTTCCAAGCGTCGTCCACGCTTTCATCAGGCAGCTGGGCAATCAAGTCAGGCAGCTGTTCGGCTAAACGTAGTAATCGACCTTTAAGCAAATTCATAGGGAATAATCTTCAAAAGAGCACCATCCCTGAGCGGAAGCAAAATAGGAGGAAAAAGAGTTTACTCCTCGTAGCAGGCTTTGTGCCGAAAAAACCCTCTCCGGCTTGGAGCTTCTCTCGACCCTCTCTGCTTGGGTCAAAGTACTATGTCAAATTTACACTAGGAGAATCGCTCTCTTGTGCAAGCGTCTTCTACAGTCATTAGAATGGCTAGCGCTCAGGTGAGCCAACAGTATAGCTTACAGGCTCTATTCTGGTTGAGCGATCTCGCTCTATATTTCTATAGAGAAAGGCACAAGGCAGAGGGCAGAAGGTTTAATTACTAGTACGCGATCGCTTCAGCCGCTAGATCTGTTGTAACCTTTAGGGCGACAGCTATATGTGGAGAAGTATGGCGTCAGTCCTAAGAGGGTCAAGACAATTCCTAGACCAGGATACCAACGAAACCGATCGCTTCTCCTAGGCGTCTTCTGGATTGAGTCGCATCATTTCCCACGTCGTGTAGGTACCAATCGGAGCCCAAATGATGTAAGGCAGTAGTAATAAAGACGCCCAACCCGAAACGGGTAAAACAACAAGTGCTAGGATAATGCCCAAAACAGAACCAATCCCACCGACAATTGTGCCAACTTTGATGCTGCGGAGCCTTAGCATGAGTGGGTTGTAAGCAATCGTTACCAATTCCACCAATAGATAAAAACCCATCAGCCACCCAGTTCTCGTACTACCTTGGTTACTTTCCCAAACGATATAAGCTGACCAGGCACCACAAATAAACACAACAGTCCAGATGACGGGAATTGCTTTCTCAAATGTCAGCCATCTCGGACGTCGCAGGCGGTTAAACCATTTCACATCTTTGGGCGTTATGAAGTTACCACCCAGCGCTACGAGAAGGGTTACAGCCCCAATGACCATCCAAGATTTAATCATTAACCCTTACCTCAAGCCAAATCGGTTAGACCGCCCCGGCTTTCGTCAGTGCTAGCCTTATGAGGTGATTGTGCCAAGTTCGGAGATCGATGTAATCACTCCTTGGTGGGAACGAGGCTAAATTTTCGGAATGATGCTAATTTGAGAACGGTTTAGGTCGCCCGACCAGTTGGGCTACAGCAGCTACCAACTCGTTCGGTTCGACTGGCTTAGGGATATGTCGCTGGAATCCAGCTTCTATGGCTTGTTTGTAATCTTCCTCCCTAGCATAGGCCGTTAGCGCTACAGCGGGAATAGGGTCTTCTTGCTTGGATTCGCTAGCTCTCACTTTACGGATGAGGGCATAACCATCCTCTTGCGGCATACCAATATCGCTGACTAAGACATCGGGCTTCAATTTTTCTAGGGTTGAGAGCGCCTGGGCTGTCGAGGCAACCGCGATCGCTTCGGCTCCATACTGTTCGAGTACAAAGGTAATCAGTTCTCGGCTATCTGTATCATCTTCTACAACAAGTACTCGCACGCCTGCCAAATCTGGAGTATTGTTGAACGATTCTGGCTTGCGATCGCTCTCTATAACAGTATTCATCAGCGGTAGCTTGACCGTAAAAGTTGCGCCTTGTCCTTTCCCCAGACTTTCTGCACTGACAGTCCCGCCGTGCAGTTCCACCAGATGACGCACGATCGCTAAACCCAATCCCAGACCTCCTTGCGACCGAGTGGTTGAAGCATCCGCTTGACGGAAGGAATCAAAAACATGAGGTAGAAAGTCGGCGCTAATCCCTTTACCCGTATCGCTGACTTGGAGCTGAGCTTGGGAACCTTGACCCTTGAGGGCAATTTGGACACGTCCACCAGGAGAGGTAAATTTAATAGCATTGGATAGTAGATTCCAAACAACTTGCTGCAAGCGATTGGGGTCGCCAGCAACTAACCCTACGCTAGAATCGAGCAAACACTCAACTTGAATCGACTTAGCTTGGGCAGCTAGGCGCATGGTTTCCAGTGCTGCCTTAATCGTAGATACAAGATTAGTCGGAATAATATTTAGACTAATCTTGCCCTGAAGAATCCGCGAAACATCCAGTAAATCTTCAATTAGTTGAGTTTGTAAGCTGGCATTTCGTTCGATGGTCTCGATCGCGCGTGCCATTGTTGCTGGATCTAAATTTCGAGTCCGTAGCAGCTTTGCCCAGCCGAGAATGGAATTGAGGGGCGATCGCAATTCATGGCTGAGTACGGCTAAGAACTCATCCTTGAGACGGTTAGCCTGTTCTAATTGTTGGGCTTGTTGCCGGAGTTGATTTTCTAATTGCTTGCGTTCGCTCAAGTCGAGGACAAAACTAACTCCCTCGTCTTCAGACCCTTCTAAGAGAACTCCCCCTAAAATTACAGAAACGCGACTCCCATCTGAGCAAATGTATTCCTTTTCAAAGGGACTCGCTGCTCCAAATGCCTGCATCTGGACAATTGCTTGTTCGCTCAAATGCAACTGTTCGACTGGGGTCATTGTTCTCCAGTTCAATTTACCCGCGAGCAAATCGTCTCGCGTGTAACCCACCATCCGCAAAAACGCATCATTGGCATCGCTAATATTGCCACTGGTATCCCAGAACGTGCAGCCGATCATGTTGGCGGCGACTAAGCGCCTAAATCGAGATTCGCTGGCTTTGAGTGCCTGTTCCGCTAGGAAGCGATCGCTAATATCTTCGATCAAGCCTTCAATAATTGTTTGACCGTCAACTTGGCTGTTGGTTTCGCTCAAACGCACCCAGATTGAAGCGCCGTCAGCTCGTCTTAATTGCACTTCATCATTGCGGATTTGTCCCTCTTCTTTTAGCTGATGCAACAGTCGAGTATAGTCTTCAGGTTGAAAATAACTCTCAAGCGATCGACCCAGAGAGTCTGATAACGACCCTAAACCGAGCAAGCCTAAGAATGCTGGATTAGCCTCTAGTAGAGCGCCATCTTCACTCAACCGAAAAATCCCCACATTCAACTGATTGAGCAAACCCTGCAAGCGATTTTCGAGACCTGCTGCTTTCCGTCGAATTTCAGTGTTTGTCCAGGCCAAGCGGACGGCTGCGGCTAGGCGAATGTAGTGCTTTGGTGACTTTAGAACATAATCATCTAGACCCGCTTTCATCGCCTCCACGGCGATTTCCTGAGTGCCACTATTCGTGAACATAATCACAGGGCAATCGGGATAACGAGTTTTGATGGCACGAAATACAGTTAATCCATCGCTCCAACGCAGTTGGTAATCCGTGATGACTAAGTCAAAGTTGCCTCGTTCTAGGGCGCGATCGAGTTCTTCAGCTTTTGCCACCTCCTCGATCTGTAGCTCAGACAACTCTCGTTCTAGGGAGCGAATAGCCAGAATTCGGTCATGGGGATTGTCATCAACGATCAGAATCCGTAACATCAGTTGAATGCAGTGGTGGGGAGTGGGAGGTCTCGATCAAACACCGACTTGCGGCTTCTCATTGAAAACAATCCAGTGCAGGTTCAGTGTCTTCACAATCTCTACTAACCTATCGAACGTTACAGGTTTGACCATGTAGGCGTTAGCGCCAAGATCGTAGACTTTATTAACGTCAGCGTACTCCCTGGACGACGTTAGAACCACAACAGGCAAGCGTTTGAGTCGGGGCTGTTGTCTTAGCCATTCTAGTACCTCAGAACCTGATTTGCGGGGTAATTTCAGGTCTAGCAGCATGAGGCTGGGTAGGGGATAGCGATCGCGATTTTCATAAGACCCTTCCCCAGACAAATAAAGCACGGCAGCTTCTCCGTCTCCCACGACTTGCAATGGGTTTGTCAGATTAGCCTTGCGAAATGCTCGCTGGATGAGAAGAACATCTTTAGGATTGTCCTCCACTAGCAAAATCGTTTCATGCTCCGGGTTCATCATTCAATTATATTTCTGGGACTTTGGGTAACTCTATCCAAAACCGACTTCCTTGACCAAGCTGAGACTCTACTCCCGCTTGACCGCCCATGCGTTCTACACCTTTGCGAACAATAGCCAGACCAATACCCGTACCGGGGTAAATCTCACTACCATGCAAGCGCTCAAACACATAGAAAATCCGTTTCTGATTTTGTACATCGATACCAATTCCCTTGTCTTCCACCCACAGCCGGATCTGACATTCTCCCCGTCTCCCTGTCTCCCCGTCCCTCCGTCTCCCCATCTCCTCTGCCCACACCCGAACTTCGGGTTGCTGTCCTGGAGCTACAAATTTAACACCATTGGACAGGAGATTCTTAAGAACCTGAATTAAGATGAGTCGATTTCCCATTACTTCAGGTAAAGGTTCTTCAATCAGGAGTTGAGCCTGCTGTTCTTGAAGTGCTGATTCTAGTTGCTGTAGTGCTTCTGTCACTACCGCTCCCAAGTTAGTTGGCTGAATCGGTATTTCCTCACGCCTGAGGCGGCTGTAAATCAGCAGATCTTCGATGAAGTTGTCCATCTGCTGACTAACATTAACGATAGCTTGGCTATAGCTTTGACCCACTGAGTTTAAGGCTTGGGCATAGTCCTCTAGCAACGCTTGGGCTAACCCTTGAATAGAACGTAAGGGTTCTCGCAAGTCATGAGAAACGGAATAAGCAAAGGCTTCCAAGTCCTGATTCGCTACTTCTAGCTCATGAGTGCGCTCCCTAACTCGTTGTTCGAGCGTCTCGTTGAGTTGCCGAATTTCTGCTTGGGCTTGTTTGCGAGCAGTGATATCTTCGAGCAAACCATCAACAACGGTTTCGTCATCAACCTGATTAAGGGTAATATTCAACGAAGTCCAAATCGAAGTGCCATCAGCACGATGTAGTTGTACTTCACGTTCTTGGGGTTGGAATGAGAGTGTACCTTGGTATTGCGCCCCAAGCTCTGGCAGGTTCAATAAATCCATGGATTGGGCTTCCGGCAATGAATTTACTCCCAGCAAGCGGAGAAATGCTGGGTTGCTTTCTAGAAGTTGTCCATCTGTAGTCGAGCGAAAAATACCAATATCCAACTGATTGAGTAAAGACTGAAGACGAATTTCTAATAGAGCGGCTCGTCGTTCCGCTTGGGTGCGTTCTAAGGCGACTCGCACAGCAGTAGGCAAGCGAAAGTAGCGATTCGGTGACTTAAGCACATAATCATCGAGTCCGGACTGCATCGCCTCTACAGCAATTTCTTCGCTGCCGGTACCCGTAAACATGATGACAGGACGGTAAGGATAGCGTTCCTTAATGGCACGTAGAACTTGGATACCATTGGTCCAGCGCAGTTGGTAATCTGTGATTACTAGGTCGAAGTTACCTTGTTCTACTGCTTGAGCAAAGCCTTTCGCATCCAAAATTTCCTCTACTTGAAAGTTAGAGAATTCTCGACTCAACTCTCGAATGGCTAAGATGCGATCGCCTGGATTATCATCAATCACGAGAACACGAAGAGGTTGATTCATCGGTTAGCGTTGCGGGACTCGTGGAGCTTTATCAGGGGTTGTTGCCAAGCCCTGTCAAAGTTCGACCTTAAATTTATATCGCGTAGCAAGGACTACTTTTCAACAGTGTTCAGTGAACAGTTGGTCAGGAGTTCACTTTTGCTGGGAGCTTTTAATCCCCCACCTCTACAGACTGACTACTGACAACGGACTCCAAAACCTGAATGTAGATTATGCAGTTTAGATGCACAGCAGCTTAACTCGAATGTCACTGACTTAAGGCGAAAGTTGCAGGTTTTAGAAAAAACCCGGACTTGGGGGTCTCCCCAAACCCCCCGCGCAAAGGTTGATTCATGGTTAAGTCAGTGCCATTCAGCTTAACTCTTAGCTGCTGGTAACTCGATCCAAAAGCGGCTGCCTCGACCAGGTTGGGACTCTACTCCCACTCGACCGCCCATCCGTTCCATGCCTTTGCGAACAATAGCCAAACCAATACCCGTGCCGGGGTAGGTTTCGATGCCATGTAAACGCTCAAAGACACGGAATATACGTTCTTGATATTCTGGGGCGATGCCGATCCCGTTATCCTCTACCCATAGACGTACCCACTCGTTTGGGGAGTCAGGAAACAGAGGGACGGGGAGACGGGGAGACGGGGAGATGTTTTCTTCATTTCCTGGATTCTCAAGTCGCGGGCATTCTACGTTCTCTGCCCATATCCGTACCTGTGGCTGAAGATCTGGCTCGACAAATTTAACTGCATTACTGAATAAATTTGTCAAGACCTGAACGAAAGTTGTGCGATGAGCCATCACTTGAGGTAAGGAGTCTTCAACTGTAACCACAGCCTGTCGCTCCTGCATTTGGGCATCGAGTTGGCTCAACGCGTCTGAAATGGCTTTTGACAAGTCAATCGGTTGAAGCCGAATTTCCTCGCGACTGAGTCGGCTGTAGGACAGGAGGTCAGAAATTAAAGTGTCCATCTGGATGGCAGAATCAATGATGTAGTGAGCGTACTCTTGCCCGATGGAGTTTAATTGGTCGCCGTAATCCTCCAGCAAGGCTTGAGTGAAGCCCTGGATGGTGCGTAAAGGCGCACGCAGATCGTGAGAAACAGAATAGCTAAAGGCTTCTAGCTCGATGTTGCTCTCCTCAAGTTTCTTGGTACGCTCGGCTACCCGCTGCTCTAGTTCGGTGGTGTAGTGTTGGAGTTGTTCGCGGAGATTAGTTTGCTGGATTGCGATCGCAAGTTGAGCGGCGACTTCTTGGGCAATTTCTTGGTGTTCGGCAGTAAATGCGCTAATTTGAGTATCCACAAGGTCAAGTTCGCCAATCAGCTTTTCTTCCACCTTGAGCGGTACGGTAAAGAAACTACGACTGCCAGTCAAAAACAAACGATCTAAAACAGAGGGGCGTGGCTCAAGAGCGTCCAAATCCTCGATATAACGGGTTTCTTGCGGTAATGTATCGTGAGAGGGGAAATTTGCGATCGGCATCGCTATACCCTCGGGCAAGTTCCCGTCTCCACGATTGCTACCCGCTACGACTTGAGCCATACCAGTTTCAAAATTAAATAAGACAACAAAAGCCTGTTGACAAGGTACGAGCTGACGCATCCTGAACAGGGCAGTACTCACCAAGTCTGATAAGGACTCGGCTAACAGGATATCGCGATCGATCTCATGCAAGCTTGCCAAACGTTGGGCAGAACGGCGCAGTGCCGCTTCGCTTTCTCGCAACGCCTCAGTCTGCGCTTGAGCAACGGCAAGGGCGCGTCCGTAGCTTTTAGCCACTGCCATGAGTTGGTTCCGGATGAAGAAGGAAAGAAACCCTCCCACCACCAGTAACGAACCAATACGGTTAATGAGTACCGCTCGAGTCGTTTCTTGAACTGTTCGAATCCGGGTATTCCGCAGTGACTCTTCGGTTTGAATGAAGGATGCCATCTCGCGCCGGATTGTATCCATGAGTTGCTTGCCTTGAGCATTGATGGCATAGGATTGATAATCGCCACTCCCCGCTCTGCGAGCAATCATCTGTTGGCTGTAGCCAAACCACTGGTTGTAAAGCGATCGCACTTTTTTCAGACGTTGTTGCTGGGAGGGGTTGTCTGAAATTAGACGATTAAGTTGGTTAAAGTTAGCATCGATTGACGAACTGGCTTGTTTATAAGGCTCCAAAAACTCTGAATTGCCAGTAACGAGGTAACCGCGTAACCCGGTTTCCATATCGACGAACAATTTCTCTGTTAGATTGGCTTGGGCAATGACGCGATCGCTATGGTTAACCCACTGCATCACTGAAGTCAGGCTAGCAATCTGCCCAATCAAGAGCGCTGCCAATACGCTCATCAAAACTAGCGGCAGTGCTAACGCAAGAGCGATTCGGCGTCTGAAATTGGTTTGAGAAATCTGAGCCATGATTCAATCCAGCGCAATTGTCAGTGCGATCGCGACTCTTCTTTACTTAGACTCTAACGCTAAGCGCCTTTTGTCACGATAGCGGCTATCGCTGGATGGGGAGTAGGAACGCACGGCTGTGCGCCCTGATGCAGCTTAATTACATCCTTGGGGGGTATTACCGACCAACAATCGAATCAAGTTTTCAAGTTCTATTCGGCAATGCTCACCCTACATGCTGGTTATCGATCGCTGTTTAGTGAACACTGTTGGTAGGTGTCCAGACTCCATTCCAGTCTTCGGGTGGAGGGTTGTCTATATAATGCTGACTTCGTTCCATCTGCAACTTGGCGGCTTTATCGTCGGCATCAATTTCTTCCACAATAGTGGCAAACTCATTCCACGCTTTACGGAAATTTCGTGCTAGATAATATTCGCGTCCTTTTTCATAAAGTGCGATCGCATCCTGTTTCTGCTCGGAAATTGGCTCCGATTTTAGCCCTACCAACTCATATATCAATACAGGTGGATATTTGCCACTCAAAATAATTTTATCGAGTTCGCGTACCCAAACGCGATCGCGACAAGGTCGAAGCGTATTTTCGCTAATGACAATATCACTACCATATCGCTTCGTTGCCTCTTCTAAGCGAGCAGCCAAATTTACACCTTGTCCTAATGCCGTAAATTGCCCAAATCGGCTAGACCCCACATAACCTGTAATCACCGTATCAGAATTAATCCCAATACCAATGTTAATGACTGGCTGACGAGTGGCAACGCGGCGAGCATTAAATTGTTTGAGCTGATAGCGCATTTCAATCGCCGTTAATAGTGCCATCCAAGCATGATCGGCTAAGGGTAAGGCTGCCCCAAACGTCACCATCATGGCATCAGCCATGTAGTCACTGCTCACTGCTCGAAAAGCTCCAGCAATGGTTAGAGCAATTTAATGCATGAATTCTGTAAGGTTAAGTGACTCATCCAATTTTTAATCATTAGGAGGTATAAATGTCGTTACCCCTTGTCTTGCAACCTGGAGAAGGGCCATCCGTTCAGATTCGCACGAGTACCTGCACCTTCAAAGTCACGGGCAAAGATACTCACGGTCACTTTGGGCTGTTTGAGTTTGTCATGGAGCCAGGAACAGAGGGAGCAAGTCCTCACATCCACAAGCAACTGACCGAAATGTTCTATGTCGTAGAAGGTGAAGTCGAACTGGTACTGGGCGAACAACGAGTGACTGCTGCACCAGGAGCCTTCATGCTCGTGCCGGAGAACACAATCCACGGCTTCTCCAATCCTGGACAAACGCCAGCGAAGCTGTTAATTATGTTCTGTCCTGCCGATTCGCGGGAGCAGTATTTCGAGGGGTTAGCCGAGCTGACTAAGAACGGGCGACAACTTAGCCGAGAGGAATTACTTGAGTTGATGCAAAAATTCGACCAGTATCCCGTTCCCTAATTGAACTTCACACATCATAGGCTTAGTTCATTAGGGTTTTTCTTTTTCTGCCTTCCACAATTAACGCTAGTAAAACCCTTGTGGGTGAAGCAGTAGACTTTTCCAACGGGAACATGACTGACGCACGATCGAAATCCAGGGTCATTGCTGAAATTAAAGAGTGCTTACTGTTAGCCGTTCCGCTAGCGGGAGCGCAGTTATCTCAAGCGGGAACCACCTTTGTCGATACAGTAATGATGGGTCTTCTAGGAAGCCAGATTATTGCGGCAGGGGCACTGGGAGCCGCTACGTTTTATTTACTGCTTAATATTGGCTGTGCAATTCTCTCCGCCGTCAGTCCACTTGCCGCAGAAGCCTATGGCGCTGGACAAATCGAGCCGGTTGGTCGAGTAGTACGACAAGGCTTGTGGCTATCCGTTATCTTGGCAATTCCAGTGATAGTGCTGATTTGGCATAGCGGAACGTTGATGCGGTTACTGGGGCAAGCGCCTGAAAACGTTGCCTTGGCTCAGACGTATTTAAACGCGATCGCATGGGGCTATCTGCCTGGATTGGGCTTTGCGGTATTGAGAAGTTTTGTCTCCGCTCTCTCGCAACCTCGTCCTGTAATTATAGTTGTGGTTTGCGGTACGGCGTTCAACGTTTTGGCCAACTATGTCCTAGCATTCGGCAAGTTCGGGTTGCCAGCATTAGGATTAGCGGGACTTGGTTGGGCGAGCGCGCTATCGCTGTGGGGAATGTTTGCAGCTTTGGCAATCTATATTCTCACTCAGCCTCAGCTTCGGATTTATCGTCCCTTTTCTCATCTGCATCGGTTTGCAGGCAAAGGATTTGGGGAACTCGTGCGAGTGGGCGTGCCGATTGGCGTGCTGGCAGGAGTAGAGGGGGGATTCTTCACCTTCGTAACGTTTCTCATGGGGCAGTTAGGAACAGTTACATTAGCGGCTCACCAAATTGCCTTGCAGACAGCGGTTGTTACCTTCACAATTCCCCTCGGTATCTCGATCGCATCCACTGTACGAGTCGGACAACTGATGGGACAACAGAACCCCAAAGGCGCAAGATTGGCGGGATTTGTAAACATTGGCATAGCGGCTCTGTTTATGGCAACAATGGGCATCTTGTTCTGGACAATTCCAGGCAGGATTGTGTCCCTTTACATCGATACAGCCAATCCAGCGAATACGGCTGTCGTCAGCTTGGCAAAGACACTCTTGGGAGTGGCGGCAATGTTTCAAATCGTCGATGGTATTCAGGTGACGGCAGCTGGTGCATTGCGCGGACTAAAGGATACCCGAATTCCCCTACTGATTGGCACTCTTGCCTATTGGGGAATTGGCTTACCCTGTGGCTATACATTGGGTGTAGTACTGGGATTTGGGGGTGTTGGACTCTGGTGGGGATTTGCGATCGGTCTTGCAGTGGCAGCAGGGATTCTGACGTGGCGATTTAGTAAGTCTCAGACTTGGCGGCAGATAGTCTCTCAACCCTAGCCGATGCTTGAATAAGGAGACTTTGATTAACGATCGCATACAAATTCTGCAACCACCGGAAAGTGATCGGAAGGCCAAATTCCCTGCCATTGTTCTGTATTTAGCGTTGCTTGCCGCAGATGAACTCGACTGTCATAGTAAATCGTATCGATCGCCACGAAGGCTTTACCTGTGAAGTCGTGAAAACTCAGCTGATGTTCTAATTCAACACCAGTCAGAGCATCTATAAGATTGATGCTATTCGATAAGGGATGTTGAAGCGTCTTTCGGGGCAATTCGTCAGAAGAGGCATTAAAGTCACCTGTCAGGAAGAGATAAGACTCAGCGAGATCGAGGTGACTGATGCGATCGCAAATTAGCATCACGCTGAGTTCTCGCGCCTTTTCACTGTTGTAGTCCAGATGGGTATTAAAAACTGTAATTGTTTTTTCCTCACCTGCAACAGCAAAGACAC
>DATNPT010000466.1:0-12006 GCA_036703075.1 Chroococcales cyanobacterium | reverse complement strand
CTTGGCAGAAGCTGATACCATCTTCGACGTATTGGCGCTGTTGCACTCCTCTGGTATCCGTCACCTGCCGATCTTGGACGAACAAGGAAACCTCCTTGGCGTCATCACCTCCGACCGCTTAGCGGAAAAGACACAGGGCTTAAGACAGGTGAACGAACAGATGCAACAGGTACCAGAAACGTCCTGCCGAAAAGCCGCTTCCCAGCATCACCAACTGCTGGCCCAGAAGCTACGCACTTCCGAGAGTATGATGCGTGCCGTGTTCGGAGCGATGACGGACATCGTACTCGTCATCGATACCCAGAGGAACATCCAAGTCGTGCCAACTAATATGAGTTCTCCCTATGAACCTAGTTTGGACATCATCGGCCACACCATCCAACAATTTTTTCAGGATGAGGGCGCGGAACATTGGTTACAGCCAGTGCAACGCGTCTTAGAGACACAGCAGACGCTCAGTTTAGATTACAGCCTACCTATAGGCGATCGCATGTTGTGGTTTACAGCTTGCATTTCGCCCCTGTCGAACGATGCCGCGATCTGGGTTGCCCGTGATATTAGCGATCGCTTTCTGGCAGAGTCAGCACTGCGTCAAAAAAACCAGGAGTTGGCCAACACACTTCAGGAATTACAACGGACTCAACAAGAACTCATTCAATCGGAAAAAATGGCGGCTTTAGGACAACTGATTGCCGGAGTTGCCCATGAAATCAACACGCCCTTGGGAGCTATTCGCTCATCAGTAGAAAATCTTACTGATTTCTTAACGTCATCGTTAGAAGAGTTACCTCAATTTTTCCAAGACTTATCGCCCGAACGTTCCGCTGACTTCTTCGTCTTACTCCACCATTCGCTCCAACAGACTATAACATTCTCAACTAAAGAAAAGCGCCAATTTAAGAGAGCATTGATTCGGCAATTAGACGATTATCAGTTTGATAATTCTGATACCCTTGCCGATACTCTGGTCGATCTCGGTATTTATGATGATATTTCTCCCTTTTTACCGCTACTGCAAGATTCAGAGAGTCAAAATATTTTACGCCTCGCTTATCAGCTTTCCAGTTTACAAAAAAGTGCGCGAACGATCGCCACAGCGACAGAACGTGCGGCAAAAGTTGTGTTTGCTTTAAAAACTTATGCTCGATACGACTTCCAAGGTGAAAAGGTTTTAGCTAACCCGATTGACGGACTAGAAACGGTATTAACCCTTTATCAAAACCAACTCAGACGAGGAGTTGAAGCGATCAGAGATTACGAACCCAATTTACCGCTTGTTCCTTGCTACCCAGACGAACTCAATCAAGTGTGGACAAATTTAATTCACAATGCCTTACAAGCAATGGAAAGTAAGGGAGTATTAAACATTGAAGTGAAACGACAAGACGATTACGTACAAGTCAGAATTACCGATAGCGGTAAAGGTATTCCCTCAGGCGTTATGCCGAGAATCTTTGAGCCATTTTTTACAACTAAGCCTCCGGGAGAAGGGAGTGGATTAGGATTGCAAATCAGTCGCAAAATTATTGAAAAGCACGCCGGGATAATCTCAGTTGAGAGCGTACCCGGTCAAACGACATTTACTGTATTGTTACCGCTCCATTTAGAAGAGTAACTGCTATATTGGTAGTTTTTGACAAGTTCTCGTTTCGATCGTGTCTAAGCCTGTAATTTTATGTGTTGATGATGAAATATTGGTTTTGAATAACCTCAAGCTTTAACTTAAGAATGAGTTTGGCAATGCTTGCCCTTATGAAGTCGAATAAAGTGCAGATGAAGCGATGGAAGTGATTGAAAAAGTAGAAGATACAAACACCCCTATTCTCGCGATCGTATCAGATTGGTTAATGCCTGGAATTAAAGGAGATGAATTTCTCATCCGAGTTCATCAACGCTATCCCCATATTATTAAAGTTCTATTGACTGGACAAATCGATGACGCAGTCATTGAACGTGCCAACATCGAGGCAAATTTACATAATTGTTTGCATAAGCCTTGGCAGGGGAGAAAATTAATTGAAACAATTAATTCTGGCTTGGCAAACCTATGAGGAAACCAGTCATTATTTGTACCGATGATGAACTGACTATTCTGGATAGCTTGAAAATTGAGTTAAAAAAAGCGCTGGGTGATGACTATTTAATTGAAACAGCAATCGGTGGGGAAGAAACCTTAGAGTTAGTTTCGGATCTAATCAAAGATGAATATGAAATTATATTAGTAATTTGTGATTATATCATGCCCGATATTAAGGGAGATGAGTTATTAAAGCAAATTCATTCTATCTGTCCGAGGACGCTAAAAATTATGCTAACCGGACAAGCCGATATTGCAGGGGTGAGCAATGCCATTAAGCATGCTAAACTTTACCGTTATATTGCCAAACCCTGGCAGAAAGAAGACTTAAAATTAACTGTACAAGAAGCGGTTCGCAGCTATTATCAAGATAAACAACTAGCCGAACAAAATATTACACTTCAGCGACTGAATGAGGAATTAGAGACTTTAGTTGAGCAACGAACAGCGGCATTACGTCAGTCGGAGGAAAAGTTTGCTAAAGCGTTTCGTTCTACTCCTCACGCTATCACCATTACCCGGCTACATGATGGTCATCATATTGAGTTAAATGACAGCTTCTGTCGCATGACGGGGTATACCAACGATGAAATTATCGGTCGTACTGCTGTTGACTTGTGTCTGTGGGTAAATCTGGAAGAACGCGATCGCTTATTTCAGTTGTTACAAAAAAATGGTGCAGTTCGGGACTATGAATTCAATTTTCGCACCAAGTCCGGCGCGATCAGAACCGCTTTATTGTCAGCAGAAATTATCGAGCTGGATGGAGAAACGTGCGTTCTCAGCGTGAGCCAAGATATCAGCGATCGCAAACAGGCAGAAGTCGAACTCAAACAGGCTAAAGAACAAGCCGATCGAGCCAACCGGGCCAAAAGCCAATTTATGGCAAATATGAGCCACGAGTTACGGACTCCCCTCAACGCCATCCTCGGCTTTACACAATTGCTAGGGCGCGACTCCTCGCTCACACCAGAGCAACGGGAACAGATCGAAATCGTAACTCATAGTGGCGAGCATTTACTCGGTCTGATTAATAATGTTCTGCAAATGTCCAAAATTGAGGTGGGTCAAGTCACGTTCGCTCGCAATACGTTTGACCTGTACTACGTGCTGAACTCCTTGGAAGAGATGTTCCAACTCCCAGCTAAAAAAAAAGGCTTGCAGTTAATTTTTGAGAGCGATCGCAATCTTCCCCAATACGTGAAAACTGACGAACGTAAATTGCGTCAAGTCTTAATTAACCTCTTGGGAAATGCGATTAAATTTACAGCCGAAGGAGGGGTGACGTTGCGAGTGTCAGGAACCAGTCGCGATCGACAACAGACGATTTATTTTGAAGTAGAAGACACGGGTTCCGGCATTGCTTCAGATGAGATGGAAGACTTGTTTAAACCCTTCGTGCAAACTGAAACGGGTCGGAAAAGCTTAGAAGGGACGGGGCTTGGTTTAGCCATTAGCCGACAGTTCGTGCAGTTGATGGGAGGCGACATTACTGTCAACAGCACTGTAGGCAAGGGCAGTCTGTTTAAATTTGATATTGCGGTGAGTTTGGCAGATGCAACCCAAATGCAGGTGGTTTCAACCCATCGCCGAGTTATTGGCTTAGAACCTGGACAAGCTGACTATCGTATCTTGGTGGTTGACGACGCCAAAGAAAGTCGCCTGTTGCTGGTAAAACTCCTGGTTAGTGTTGGCTTTCAAGTGCGCGAAGCTGAAAATGGTCAACTCGCCCTCGAACAGTGGCAAGCATTTGAACCCCATTTGATTTGGATGGATATGCGAATGCCTGTCATGGATGGCTATGAAGCGACTAAACGCATCAAAGCTCATTTAAAAGGCCAGGCAACGGTAATCATTGCCCTAACTGCTAGTGCCTTTGATGAAGAGCAAGCGCTGGTTTTATCCACAGGCTGCAATGACTTTGTCGCCAAGCCCTTCCGAGAACAGGTGATTTTTGAAAAAATGCTTCACTACTTGGGGGTACGCTACATTTACGAGGAGCCAGCCTTATCTCAACTCGTCTTTACCCCAGCCCCACAAGCTGATTTAAGTCCCGACGCGCTTGCTGTAATGCCCCCACACTGGGTTAATCAGCTGTATCAAGCGGCGAGCGAGATTGATAACGAACAGATTTTCGAGCTGCTCTCACAAATTCCTACTGCCCAGACTAGGCTAAGTGATGCGATCGCGCATTGGGTGAACAATTTCCGTTGCGATCGCATCATTGATTTAATAGAAGAATTCCGAAAGTTTTGACCTTCTTCAGTGACCAGTAAGCACTGCTAATTAGAACTTGGAAACTTAACTCGAATGGCACTGACTTAAAGGCGAAAGTTGCAGGTATTAAAGAAAACTCGGACTTGGGGGTTTCCCCCAAACCCCCCGCAAGGGTTGATTAATGCTTAAGTCAGTGATATTCAACTTAACTCTATTGTTGGTTGGCAGTACACATCCTAGGATTATTGAGAAGGGTGCCAGATGTGAGGTCAGTGCCATTCAACCTAATCTACCATCTCTAAACCCCTGCCAATTCTTGGCAGGATTGAGCCAAAATCCTCGCACTCGCTACGTTCTTACTAACAAAACTTTAAAATTTTAAATTTGTAACCCTGCACTGGCTGATTGAAACATTACTCAAAAATGAATCACACTCAAGTCACTACCCAGCGAGGATACATTCTAATTGTTGATGACACTCCCGAAAATCTCCAAGTTTTATCGGCTACCCTATCCGAGCGTGGGTACAAAGTGCGTGGGGTGATTAAGGGTACCATGGCAATTCGCGCAGCGCGTTCCGCTCCTCCCGATTTAATTTTGCTCGACATCATGATGCCAGAAATGAATGGCTATGAAGTCTGCGAACAACTGAAAGCTGATGCTCAAACTTCAGATATTCCCATCATTTTTATTAGCGCTTTAGATGAGGTTTTGGATAAGGTTAAAGCATTCCATCTGGGTGGGGTTGACTTTATCACGAAGCCTTTTCAGGTTGAAGAAGTTTTGGCACGCGTTGAACATCAACTCACAATTCGTAGACTCTCTCAGCAGCTCCAACGTAAAAACGAACAGCTCCACCAAGAAATTCAAGAGCGTAAAAAAGCAGAACAGGCGGCTGAGGCGGCTTCCCAAGCGAAAAGTGAATTCCTAGCTAATATGAGCCACGAACTCCGCACTCCTCTTAACGCCATCCTGGGGTTTACCCAAGTCATGAGTCGCGACCCTTTTCTCACGACTGAGCAGCAAGAATACTTGGGAATTATTAACCAAAGCGGCGAGCATTTATTAGAATTAATTAACGATATTTTGGAATTATCCAAAATTGAAGCGGGAAAAATTTCTCTCGATGAAAGTAGCTTCGATCTATATCGGCTGCTGGATAACCTTGAAGCGATGTTTCAAATCAAAGCAGAAGAAAAGGATTTGGAGCTAATTTTTCTTGTTCCACCCCACATACCGCAATATATAATAACGGATGAGAAAAAGTTACGGGGATGTTTAATTAATCTTCTAGGAAACGCCATTAAATTTACGGAATTCGGCAGTGTTACGCTGCGCGTGAGCATGGGAGCTGAAGACGAAAATGCAGGGACAAAAAAACAGGTAGATACGGAGGATTCTTCCCGCGCTGTGTCTTCTATACCCCCAAATCTCCAGTCTCTCATTTTTGAAATTGCAGATACGGGGTCGGGTATTGCCCCTGAAGAAGTTGACACAATCTTTGAGGCTTTCGTGCAAACAAAAGTTGGACGAAAATCGGCTGAAGGAACTGGACTAGGTTTATCCATAACACGTAAATTCGTGCAAGTAATGGGAGGGAATATCGCGGTAAATAGCCTTTTAGGTGAAGGCACAGCCTTTCGCTTCAATATCAAAATCCCTAAATTCAGTTCGTCGGAAGTTATTATCAAACCTCCACAACGGGCGATCGCATTAGAACCGGATCAAACGTCTTACCGCATTCTCGTCGTTGATGACTCTAAAGAAAACCGTTTACTGCTAGTTAAGTTACTCGAACCTGTTGGTTTTGAGGTACGAGAAGCTGAAAATGGTGTACAAGCCGTTACTCTCTGGGAAAGTTGGCAGCCGCACCTAATTTGGATTGACACGCGAATGCCAGTCATGGATGGGTTGGAAACCACCCGGCAAATTAGGGTTAGAGAGAGTCAAAGAACTGTTAGCGATCGCGCCAATCCCTCGACAATTATTCTAGCTCTGACAGCCAGTGCGTTTGAGGAGAGACGAGGGGAAATTCTCGCTGCCGGTTCCAATGATTTTGTCCGCAAACCGTTTCAAGAACCGGTGATTTTTGAAAAAATTGCTCAATACTTAGGAGTGCGCTATGTTTATGAAGATGCGCCTTCATTACCTATAGCTTCTACTAAAAGACGTTATTCGGTTAGTGCAGCACCAGATTCATTCCTCCTCTCGAAACTAGCCCAAATGCCTGGGGCTTGGGTGGCGCAGTTATATCAGGCTGCATTGGAAATTAATGAAGAGTTAGTCAGCGAACTCATTGAGCAAATACCCGAAAGTTCTAAGCTTCTAACTGACTTGTTAAAGGATTTAGTGAACGATTTCCGGATGGATATCATCGTGCGGTTAACCAGTTCAGTGATAGAGCGCTCTGAATTGGATTAGAGAATAGGTCGCAATAGTACGCTTGGGCAATGACTAATCAACTCGTCAAAATATTAATAGTCGATGACCAACCCAATAATCTCCACTTTCTATCCAATATTTTATTAAAACAAGGGTATAAAGTTCAACGAGCTATTTCTGGGCAACTGGCATTGAATGCAGCAAATGCCGCTCCACCCAATTTAGTTTTGCTCGACATTCTAATGCCGGAAATGAACGGTTATGAAGTGTGTCAGAAATTGAAAGCTAATGAGAAAACCCGTGAAGTTCCTGTCATCTTTTTGAGCGCTCTGCATGAAGCTATTGACAAAGTAAAAGCCTTTAAAGTCGGTGGTGTAGACTTTATTACTAAACCATTTCAAGCCGAAGAAGTTTTAGCACGGATTGAAAATCAGCTCACAATCCAAAAACTGCAACGGCAACTGCAAGAGCACAATCGAGCGCTACAACAGAGTGAAGCTCGCCTGCAAAAATTGACGGCAAATTTACCGGGTATGCTGTTTGAATTTCTCCGGCATGCCAATGGGTCTTCTCAGTTTGCTTATGTGAGTTCGGGGTGTCGGGAAATTTATGAATTAGAACCAGAGCAATTGTTAGAAAATGCCGCAATAGGCTTTGACATCATTCATCCCGATGACCGACCAAGCTTGATGGCATCGATTGATACCAGCGCCCAAACCTTAGAACCTTGGGTATGGGAAGGGCGAATTATTACCCCCTCGGCACAGCTCAAATGGACTCAAGGCGCAGCTCGACCCGAACACCTTGCTAACGGAGATATTCTTTGGCACGGTTTAGTCGTGGATGTGAGCGATCGCAAATTCTCAAACGCTCTGTTGAGAGAGTCCCAGCAAAGACTGTCCTTTTTAGTCCAGCAAACTCCCTTAGCGGTGATTGAATGGAGTAACAGCTTAGAAATTATCGCTTGGAATCCAGCAGCCGAAGCAACATTTGGCTATTCTCAGCAAGAAGCTATAGGGTGTAATCTGATCGCTCTCCTCGTACCCGAAAGCGCGAGAGAGCAAGCGCTCCAAGTCGCCAACGATCTACTACAGCAGCAGGGCGGAACGTACAGCCTGAGCGAGAATAGAACCAAAGATGGCAAAATTATCATTTGCGAGTGGTACAACACGCCATTGATTGATGAAAGCGGTCACATGATTGGCGGCGCATCCATGGCAGTGGATATCACGCATCGCCAGCAAGTTGAAACCGCCTTACGGGAGGGTGCCGAACGGGAACGCGCGATCGCGAAAGCGATTGAACGGATGCGCCGGACATTAGACATGGATGCGATTTTCCGTGCCACCACCGAGGAACTGCGACAAACTCTTAACTGCGATCGCGTAGCGATCTATCGGTTTAATTCCGACTGGAGTGGCGACTTCGTAGCAGAATCCGTTGCACAAGGTTGGATTTCTCTAGTACAGGCGCAACAGGATGACCCCCATCTTACAGACAGCGACAATACAGTTGAAAATGAACGTTGCGTTGTCAAATCAATGGACGTTGCCGATAATTCGGTATTAGATACCTATTTGCAAGATACTCAAGGCGGTGCCTACAGCCGAGGTGTAAGTTACCTCTGTGTTGAAGATATTTATCACGCTGGCTTTGACTCTTGTTACATCGAGCTCTTAGAGCGATTTCAAGCCAAAGCTTACATCACTGTTCCCATTTTCTGCGGCGATAAACTTTGGGGCTTATTGGCGAATTATCAAAATTCAGCAGCTCGTCAATGGAAAGAAGCAGAAATTAATGTCGTCGTTCAAATCGGCACTCAGTTGGGAGTAGCCTTACAGCAGGCGGAATTATTGGCACAAACTCGAAGGCAGTCGCTTGAGTTGATGAAAGCGAAAGACGCTGCCGATGCCGCTAACCGTGCCAAAAGCCGATTTCTCGCTAAGATGAGCCACGAACTGCGTACCCCGCTCAATGCCATTCTCGGCTTTAGCCAGATGATGACTCGCAGCCCATCTCTTTCCTCAGAACAGCACGAATACCTGGAAATCATCAATCGTAGCGGCGAGTATTTGCTAGAGCTAATTAATGACATTTTGTCAATGGCAAAAATTGAAGCCGGTCAAATATCACTCACCGAAAACTGCTTCGATTTGCATGGTCTATTAGCGTCCCTCGAAGAGATGTTTCAGCTCAAAGCCAACGCTAAAGATCTGCTGTTAAAAGTTGAACGCACGCTAGACGTACCTCAATACGTGCAAACTGATGAAAATAAATTGCGTCAAGTCCTGATTAATTTGCTCAGTAATGGCATCAAATTCACTAGCCAAGGCAGCGTTACATTGCGAGCAATGGGGAATGACGATGCTTCGGTTGAGCGTGAGACACAAAATACTCGCGATGCTGAGACTTCTTCCACAACACTCTCCGCTTCTTCTACTTCAACTCCCAAATACCGTTTAGTGTTTCAAGTCGAAGATACAGGTTGTGGCATTGCCCCTAATGAACTTCCCACCATCTTTGACCCCTTCGTGCAAACTAAAACAGGTCGTCAGTCTATGCAAGGGACGGGTTTGGGTTTAGCCATTAGCCAACAATTTGTCCGATTGATGGGAGGAGATATCTCTGTCAGCAGCCAGTTGGGTCATGGAACAACCTTTACCTTTGACATCCAGGTTTGCTTAGTTGCCTCAGTGCAGGAAAAAACTATCTCGACCACCCAACGGGTTCTCGGATTACAACCCAATCAACCAAATTATCGCATCCTAGTCGTAGAAGATGTCAGAGTAAATCGCAGACTGCTAGTCAAACTGCTGGGTGCAGTGGGGTTTGAGGTTCAGGAAGCAGAAAATGGTCAACAAGGAATTGACGCTTGGGAACGTTGGCAACCACATCTCATCTTTATGGATATGCAAATGCCAGTTATGGACGGTTATGAGGCAACGAAAGAGATAAAGAAGGCACAAGCCAGGAAACTGTTAGCAAAGCGAGGGGAAACCCAGGATGAAAAGAGTTTAGACTCAGGCTTCAAACTTCAGAATCGCGAGCATCAAACGGATGATCCCCTTCATCCTTTATCTTTGACAAATCCTACTTCCACCGTCATTATTGCCCTCACTGCTAGTGCATTTGAAGAACAGCGACTAGCCATCTTAGAAGCAGGCTGTGATGACTTTTTACGTAAACCGTTTCGGGAAGAACAACTGTTTGAAAAAATTGCCCACTATGTCGGAGTACGCTACATCTACGAAAGCCAATGAACCCCTGATAGCAGTTCTCACTTGAGTGAAATACAGGCTTAGAGGTTTTTGTTCATAGGTTCATTGCCTCTCTGAATTGCCATGAACGATGAACTATGAACAAGCTGCCTCCGGGTTCCCCGTTAACTAGCGACTCATCGGTGGGTAACTTGTACAACTGACTAACCATTTGCAATGTCTCCAAATGATGATATTTTTACGTTTTGAGTGCCATTGGTAGGGTTAGCGAACGCGTTGAACTCGATCGCATCGTGGCTACAGAAGAGGCGCACGTCCTGACTATGCTCGATCGCTAACGCCCGTAGCCGATCTTGATTGAGCAACCGAGCCTTGCGATCCACCTCCATCATCCATTGGTAGGCACGCAGTCCCGGCGTACAGCGTCGTTCGGCTGAGTCCATCTCGTGTCGATAAAAGTAGGCATCCCCTGCATGTAGGAGCCAACCCTCCGGTGTCTGAATGGCGATACCAGCATGACCCCGCGTATGACCAACAAGCGGGATGAGGAGAATCTCCGGCGGCAGTCCGTCAAGCTCGCGCACTGCCTCAAAGCCAAACCAAGGTTCGCCTCCTGCTGAATAGTAGTTCCAGTGCTTGACCTCGTCCCACTGTTCTGGACGATAGCGCCGTCTTGCAATGAAGCCGCGCCGATCCTGCGCGGTCTCAATCTCACTCTGCATTACGTGTACGGTTGCGTCAGGGAAATCCTCCAGACCCCCGGCATGATCGAAATCAAGGTGGGTCAGCACAATATGCCGCACGTCTGACGCGGAAAATCCGAGCCGCTCAATTTGATCGAGTGCCGTGTATTTTCGATCGAACTGGATGCCGTTGAAATGAATGAAGAACGGGCTGAGCCGGGAGTAAGGCGACTTAACATCGCGAAGTCCGAAGCCAGTATCGATGAGAACGAGTCCTCGGTCTGTCTCGACCAGCAGACAGTGACAGACGAGGCGAGCCGTCAAACCGCGACTGAAGCCATCAAAGAGCGCCCCACCAATTGGGCACATGCAACCGCAATTGAGATGATGAATTTTCATAAATCCTCTGTTACGATGCCTCCTTAGAACCGTCCTAAATGTGTGGAATCGCTGACGGCGCGATCAGCTTCACTGGTACCAAACGCGATCGCGCCCTACTAGAAAAGAGTTTCAACTGTACCTATTTGAGCGCTCTCTAGTCGCAGATTACTTGTTTGCCGACTCTGGTTCAGCGAGCTTGCGGTGCTGTTCGGCAGTGACCGTATCAGGTAAGACTTTACTAACATTGCCCTGAATCTTCGTCTTGAGCGAGCCTGCGATAATGTGGTCTTTGCCTGCCATTAGTGCCTCAAAACCCTGTTTAGCGACTTGGGCCGGGTCATCCTTCTTATTTGCACCCACGTTGGTATCGTCCATCCCTGCGCGATGGAAGAAGTTAGTATCAGTCGGTCCCGGCATGAGTGCAGTAACGGTGACACCCGTGTCCTTCAACTCGTTACGCAGCCCCTCTGAGAAGGAGTGTACAAACGCCTTGGATGCGGCGTAGACTGCCTCAAACGGTCCGGGCATGATGGCAGCGATCGACGAAGTGAACAGAATTCGACCCTTGCCGCGTTGGACCATATCTTTCACAACCCGTTTGGCGAGATGCACAGATGACACGACGTTCAGATTGATGAGATTCAGCTCGTCCTTCAGGTCAGTCTCGCGGGCGAAATCACCGCCGACACCGACACCTGCATTAATTGCGATCGCATCCACTGGTCTGCCAGTTGCCTTAATCTGGTTGTAGAGTGTCTCAACACCGTCATACGTGGCGAGGTCCGCCTGCACCGTCTCGACCTTAGTACCTAGTTCCTCGCAGGCTCGAGCTGCTTCGTTGATACTCGATCCAGTAGCCGTGATGAGGAGATCGAAGCCGTTTTGGGCAAACTGTTTGGCGAGTTCATAACCGATGCCATTAGAGGCACCCGTCACGACTGCGAAGGGGCGGGTTAACGAATTGTCCATTTCTCTTATTCTTTAGTGAGACTACTTTTGGTAGTGTTTTAAGGCTTTTTGTTCTAAAGCCAATCCTAAAGATTGAGAA
>DATNPT010000446.1:0-10352 GCA_036703075.1 Chroococcales cyanobacterium | reverse complement strand
GTGATAATTATTACAAATCAATAGCTAGAAGAGTTTTCTATCTTTGCATTGAGTCTGTTTATGGAGTTGGATTATTTAATGCTGATGAACCTATAGATTTAGCTAATCGATTTCACGTTAATGTGCAAGATATTCCGTTTCAAATTAGCTGTTTAGAATTTGAAGCAGAATTGTATCAATTGTTATATTTTTTTTGCTATAGTGCTTTGTTTTCGCCAAAAGATGCCATTTCCAGAGACATAGATCATATTTTTGAATATTTTGAACTTCATCCCGATTTGAAAGAAGAATTACAACAACTCAAAGACGACTTACCTGAATTTCCCGATCCCGAGCGAGAAGAAGAAAAATTTAAAGAAGTGTGGGCAAAAGTCCGTCCAAGTTGGACTGAGAAGTTAAGAGCATTGATGATTAAGTATTGCAACATTGGTTATGATTGGCAGTTCAACGAAGAGCAGATAGAGTTGTTGAGACAGTACTACGATGCCAATGAATTTTTATTGCAGTGCTTGGACAGCGATTGTTATGTCAGTCGGGAAGTGAGGCAGGAGATTGAGGAGACGTTGTTATTGCCGATCGCGGAAATTGAGAAACGGCAGCAGCAAGGATAAGCCCAGACAAATTTTTAGTATCATAGCTTAACTCAGAGCTTGCAGCAGTTTCTCGGATTACCCACAACCCCGCCCTGAAATAAATTTCGGGCTAATAGCTAAAGTCAGCTAAAGCTGACTGAAGATAGCAGTTCGCAATTGAGTGGAACACAGATTGTTTGTAGGGGCGATTCATGTACGCCCTTGGCGTTCCCGAAGGGTATCGCCCTATGTATGTGTTCTATGCAACCGAGAACCGCTATAAGAATTTCAACCCGTTTTAACGGGTTTAAGCTTTCAGCCCGAACTTTAGTTCAGGGCTGATTTCAAAGTATCCGCGACACATCCTCATCCCTCAATCCGTTCCAAACCAGGAATCGCCGTTCCTCCCAAATGATGAGCCTTCTGATTGTTCACATACGCCTTAGCTTCATCCAGTTGCTTGCTCCCCAGCGTCAAAACTCCATATCCATGTTGCCAGCTAAACCCAACAGAAGAAGCTGATGGAATATGGTTCAAATGGTAAGCACTACTGCCCTTAATCGTCTTAACAAACTCAGCAACAGACAACTTAGGAGGAATCGAAGCTACCAAATGAATGTGGTCTTCTACACCACCGATCGCATGAACAATACAACCCATTGCATCTGCCTTCCCGATAATGTAACCGTAAAGTTCAGATTCGCGATCGCGAGTAATTAAAGGCTGGCGTGATTCTGTTGCCCAAATTAAGTGATAGTAGGTGCGCCAGAAAGACATAACCAATTTAAGTGGTCATGGTGTGGACACCATCCCAGACATCTGGGGGAGGATTGTCGCGATAGTATTTGGAGCGCTCTAGATGAATTAAGACTGCTTGGTCAGAGGAGGGTTTCAAGGGATAAGCTTCCTCAAATAAAGCGATCGCTTTTTGGAAATCGCGGTTGAGGTAAGCCTGACGCCCTGCTTGGTAAAGGTCTAAAAACCGTCTCGACAGGGTGTTTAGCGGGGTATCGGTTTCGCCGATGAGTTCGTAAATACTCACGGCTTGATTTTTCCCCTTCACCCGAATCCGATCTAACTCGCGCACCCAGATGCGATCGCGACACAAGTTATAGGTATACTCGCTCAAAATAATATCGCAGCCATACTCTTTGGTCGCACTTTCCAAACGAGCGCTTAGGTTGACCCCATCGCCAATCACGGTATAGTCCATCCGTTTTTGCGAACCAATATTGCCAGAAACCACCTCCCCGGAACTAATCCCGATCCCAATGCGGATGAGAGGCTGGTTGGTCATGAGGCGCGACTGGTTGAATGCGGCCAAGCGCCAGCGCATTTCCAACGCTGACTTAACCGCCATCCACGCATGTTCCTGCAAGGGTAGCGGAGCTCCAAACACCGCCATCAGAGCATCGCCAATAAACTTATCTAACGTCCCTTCGTGGTTAAAGACGGCCTCGACCATCGTTTCAAAGTACTTATTCAGAAGCGACACTACCTCTGCTGCACCCAAGTTCTCCGTCAGCGTCGTGTAACCTCGAATATCCGAGAAGAGAATTGTCACCTCTTTACGCTCGCCAATCATCAACGCATCCTCACCCAGCGCCAAGACACGCTCGGCGACTTCCGGCGTCATGTAGCGATACATCGTCGTCTTCATGCGTTTTTCGCGGCTAATGTCTTCCAACACCACTAGCCCCCCTCGAACCGTTCCTTCTGGATTGGTTAGGGGATTCACGCTCATGTTAATGCTACGTTCGATCGCCTGGACTTGGTCATCGGATAGATGGATTGAGGTGTGTGCATCCCAGGGGGGTTCATTCCAGGGAATATAGACTCTTGGATGATTGCTCTTGGGAATGGCCAGGATGTAGGTAACTGTCTCATCAACGCAGTGAGCCGTTGGAGGTTGCAGGTTAGGAGATTGTTCGACGTAGCCCTTACCCGAGTACGAAGCCGAACTCGTTGACCCACTCGATGTGTAGCGTGTCGAGTAAGCGAGGTTTGGTGATGAGTTGAAACCCGTCACCTTTCGACCATCCACTTTCGACTCTTGAACTTTTGAGAGTTCCTTCACCAGAAGCTCTGAATGGCTTTTGACCAGACCCACTGTCAGGCTTTGCTCCGGTAAATAGTGCTTATGACCCGTGGTTAAACTATCGAGCAACCGTCCTTGGAGATTTTCAATTGGGACGACTTCCCAAACGTAGCGGCCTGTCAGTTTGTACTCCCAGAGTTGCCGATTTTTGCCATGCAGATGTTGGGGCGGGCAACCTAGCAGCACGAGTGCGGCATCATTGATCGTGACAATCCGACCCTGCATGTCTGTAGAGATGACTGCATCCGAGAGGCTTTGCAGGATATCCTTCTGGTATTGCTTTTCGATCAGGACGTTTTCAAAGAGCTTGGCATTTTCCAAAGCGATCCCCGCCTGAATATTAAATGCCCGCATAAACTCTTCATCCGAGCTAGTAAAGCTGCCCTGCTGCTTGTTGATCAGCTGAGTGACGCCAATTAGATCGCCTCCTGAGTTAAACACTGGCATACAGAGGATATTACGCGTCGTATAACCGGTGCGTTTGTCAGTGCTGGGATCGAAGCGAGGGTCTTTGTAGGCATCTGGGATATTCAAAGACTGACCCGTTGAGGCGACATAACCGGCAATTCCCCGGTTGGCCGGGATTCGGATTTCGACAAAGTCTTCTCCATCGGCTGTTGCCACCTTGCTCCAAAGTTCGCCGGTCTCTTTACTGAGCATAAACAGGGTGCTGCGGTCTGCCTGCATCAAATCGCGGGCCTGATCCATCACCAGACGCAACGTTGCTTCTAAATCCAGGCTCTGTCCTAAGGAGGCGGTTGCCCTAAGCAGCGCCGCTGCCCCTCGCTGGTTGCGAGCGGCCATGTAAAAGGATTGACAAGTCTCCAGAATTATGCCTATTGAGGCGGCAAAGTCCCGGAACCTCTGTTCGTCTTCCGCATCAAACGGCACGCCTCCTGCTTTATTCAAGAGTTGGACGACGGCCACAACCTGTTTACTGCTGCTAAAAATCGGCATGCACAGGAGGGTTTTGGTATGATAGCCGGGACGTTCGTCTACTTCTTTGTTGAATAGCGGGTGGTTGTAGGCATCTGGAATATTGAGATACTCTCCCGTCGTTGCCACATGACCAGCTAGTCCAACATTGAGCGGAATCCGTACTTCGATCGCTTTAATCGTATCGCTTTGCGGAATTTTTGCCCAAAGCTGACCTTTATCCCCGTCAACTAAGAAAATAGTCGTGCGATCGGCTTGTAGAATTTGACCGATTTTCAGGGTGAAGGCATCCATCACCTGCTCAAGCATGGTTTCTAGGGCTTCGTTGTTGATCATCTCGATCGCCCGCAGAAATTGCTGAAATTCAGCTGTGATGAAATCCAATAAGCAGATAAACTCAGGAACAGACAAGTCTTTGACTCGGCTGGTCAAAGCGCTTGTGCGATTGATCTGGGTTAACTGAGTCAGTGTAGCTAGGATACTACCGACGTTAGAAAGTGTCATAGTGATGACTCTTCAGTAGCTGTGATGTGAGGCAGCATTTGGACGTAGATTGGGGCGATCGCACCCTGTACGATCTGGGCTGTGCTGGGGAAAAACTCCCAAGTCTCCTAGTTTAAAAGCGATAACTCGCTTTTAGGGATATTGGGGTGGAAGCACAGCTCAAAATTACGACACCCAAGCCCAAGCTTCGAGCTAGCCAGCTTGTTGGCATAAAGCATCGCGTTTATTCTCTGTATTACGGTGATGAATGACGAACGCAGGTCAACCGCGCTCAGTACCCCGTCACCAGTGAGCAGTTGGTTACTGTGTACTTTCGCTGGGAGCAAGAATTCCTCGCTCAAGCAAGCAGTATCTTGCAGGCGGAGATTGAACCCGGCCTGTAACCCGATCGCTACTTGAAGTGACGTGAAACTCAAGGATTCACATCCCTGACCGAAACGATATAGTCGTTGTAATAAATTTAGATAACTATAAAGCAATGATTAACTGTCTTACTCAAGAAAATACACCTACTTACGACTGTATCCACTTCTTTCAAGTGGCACAAGCGTAAATACACGGAAGCATCGAGTCTTGTAAAAAGATTTATTTAATTCTTATCGCTCAAGAAACGGCTAAAGAGCAAAATTGTCAGAAAGCGATCGCTTGGTAAAGACGACTCTATCGTGCCAGTTGCACGCCCAGTCTTGGTAGCTGCGGAGAATCCGTCTAACTTCCCGAAATGTTCGGAATGCACTCGACAGAGAATTGTATCAACACTAGACTGAAATATTCACAAGAATGCAGTTAAGTATTATCAGATACAAAACTATAGAATAAAACTTTAGTCGTTCTGCGAGGTTAGCTGGTGCGTTCCCCAAGTATCCCTAGACAAGAAATCCTACCACCACCCATCAGTCGCCAAACGGGTGCCTATGCCCTAATCGATAGTCTCAAACGTCACGGAGCCGATCGCATTTTTGGCTATCCCGGTGGTGCAATTTTACCAATATATGACGAGTTATACCGCTGGGAAACGAGGGGCGAAATACAGCATATCCTCGTTAGACACGAACAAGGTGCCGCTCACGCGGCAGACGGTTATGCCCGTGCCACGGGGAAAGTCGGGGTCTGTTTTGGCACATCTGGCCCTGGAGCGACCAACTTAGTGACGGGAATTGCCACCGCTCACATGGACTCGATCCCGATGGTCATCATAACAGGTCAAGTCGCCCGTAACGCGATCGGGACGGATGCGTTTCAGGAGACAGATATCTATGGCATTACGCTGCCAATCGTAAAGCACTCCTATGTCGTGCGCGATTCCAGAGATATGGCGCGGATTGTGGCAGAAGCCTTCCACATTGCCAGTACAGGGCGTCCGGGCCCCGTACTAATTGACGTGCCCAAAGATGTCGGCTTGGAAGAATTCGACTATCAGCCGATAGAACCAGACACGATTAGGTTACCGGGCTATCGTCCGACGGTGAAAGGCAATCCCCGCCAAATCACCCAAGCCCTCAATCTGATTCGTCGGGCGCGGCAACCCCTACTGTATGCCGGTGGTGGTGCCGTCACGTCGGACGCTCATGCCGAATTGCACAGACTCGCCGACATCTTCCAAATTCCCGTAACGACCACGCTAATGGGCAAAGGGTCGTTTGATGAATCTCATCCTTTAGCCCTTGGGATGTTGGGGATGCATGGCACGGCTTATGCCAACTTTGCTGTCAGTGAGTGCGACCTACTCATTGCGGTGGGAGCGCGATTTGATGACCGAGTCACGGGTAAACTCGATCAGTTTGCTTGTCACGCTCAGGTAATTCACATCGACATTGACCCCGCAGAGGTTGGGAAGAATCGCGCACCACAAGTGCCGATTGTGGGTGATGTGCGTCAAGTGTTGATTGACTTATTGCATCGTTATGATGAATTGGGCATTCCACCGGAACCCAATCAAACCCGAGAGTGGCTAGCCAGGATTAATCGTTGGCGTCAGGAATATCCGTTAGAGGCACCTGAGCATCCTGATAGTTTGTCGCCGCAAGAAGTGATTGTGGAGTTGGGGCGTCAGGCACCAAATGCTTACTACACCACCGATGTCGGTCAACATCAGATGTGGGCGGCGCAATTCCTCAAAACTGGTCCTCGTCGTTGGGTTTCCAGTGCTGGATTGGGAACCATGGGTTTTGGCTTACCCTCGGCAATGGGTGTAAAAGTTGCGCTACCCAACGAGCAGGTGATTTGTGTGGCTGGAGATGCCAGCATTCAGATGAATATCCAGGAACTGGGTACGTTGGCGCAGTACGGTATCAACGTGAAGACGGTGATTATCAACAACCGTTGGCAGGGAATGGTGCGCCAGTGGCAAGAGGCGTTCTATGGGGAACGGTATTCTTCCTCGAATATGGAAGTCGGTATGCCGGACTTCGTGAAGTTAGCCGAGGCCTATGGGGTCAAGGGGATACAAATTCAGAGCCGAGAAGAATTAAAAGATGCGATCGCAGAAATTCTCGCTCATGATGGGCCAGTACTGGTCGATGTCCGGGTAAACAGAAATGAAAATTGTTACCCCATGGTCGCACCAGGTAAAGGTAATGCTCAAATGATGGGATTACCAGAACGCTGCAAGCTGGAAAAACCACCTGAGTTAATCTATTGCAACAGCTGTGGAGCAAAAAATATTTCCAGCAGCAATTTCTGTCCCGAATGCGGCACGAAACTCTAAGAAGTCGTCCAACAACAAGTCCTTCTTTTACACAATGAGGCGACACGATTAACAGGCAAACCCTTAGCTAGATATTCCTGTCGCCGATCCCTCTGAAACTCGCGAACTCATTTTTAAGGGCAAGCTCCGACGTTAGCAACTCTAGCGCTCGGAGCTTTCAGCAAAAAAGCTCTTCGCGGTCTTTCCATGTTTCGACCCCCAAGAGCTTTTTTGATGCTTCGTTCTAATTTTCTCCTCACACTAAAGAAAGAATATCCTGCGAACAAGGCTGATATGGTCTATCTAAAGATGTGTCTTTCTGTTCAGCCCAGTAGAGTAGTATCAGAGGATACAATGAGTTGCCCAATGGCGTTGAGCGGGGTACCGTCTTAGGAGCGAACGGCAGGACATTGGTGTCAACTTAAGCCCTAGCGACTGGAAGTCGCGGCTATAAAAACCAAGTCCGCCTGCGCGGACTAACGAAATATCAAGGATTTGGAAACCCGCGCAGGCGGGTTTTGTTTGTATAGCTGCGGTTTTAACCGCTTAGCCAACCTTAAGTTGACACCAATGACGGCTGTGCGTCCTGATGCAGGGTGTATTCCATCAAAAAAGTAAATTGCTGTAAATGCAAAAGCCGCTTAACCACCACTAGGTGTCTCTGATTTGATGCAGGTGAGCATCCGCAATGTTGCAGCGGCGGCATAGTTCCGGCGAGCTTCAGCGTTGGGAGAAAAGGCCGTACCTGTTTCATTCACTGGGGAAGCGACTTTACAGTACGCTGACATTTGGCTAACTAGCGAAGCCGCCCAGTGTCCTTGTGTGTCTGAAAACTGTATGGCTGGTTGCGTGGGAGTCAGTTCGGTAGGTCGTCCCTGCATCGTGTGTGCAAATTCAGCGGCCCGTCGCTCGACGGCAATCAGTTCGGCACGAGTTACGGCCTGAGCCGGTTTAAACGTACCATCTTGGTAGCCACTGATAATTTTGTTATCTCGTGCCCATTGAATTTTGGCGGCACTCCAGCGCGAAGCATCTACGTCAGGGTAGGGACGAGATGAGACTTGAGCCGGAAACTGGATATTGGAACCTGGCAGAGTCTTTAAGCCTTCCAATACGATAGACACGAGTTGCTCTCGGGTGAGGACATCTTGCGGTTTGAAGGTATTATCTTCTCTAAATCCAGAGACGAAGCCCAGTGTTACTGCCTGTTCGATTTCCTTAGCATAGATGTCGGACGCGATATCTCGGAACGAAAAAGCGCTCTTACCAGAGGTGAGATAGATGTGACCTAGGACTTTTCCATCGAGGGTGCGTTTGGTCAATCGCCAATCTGGATCTAGAGCAATCTTGAGAAAGCCGTTATCTAGACCCTTGGTTCTACCAATCACAAGCTCTGGAGCCTGACGGTTTATTGTATTAGTACCAACCAATACGAGTTCACCATTGCGCTCGACGATTCTGAGGATGTACTGGGTTCCCAAATCTTGACCGTCTTTGCGGATGGAATAGCCATTACTGTCGGTACTGCGTCCGCAAATGCCTGTGAAATCAAAGTTCAATAGTAGTGGTTCTACCTTCACAGGATTGCTGCCGCTTTCACTCCAACATGCTCGCTGGGACGAGATTTGCTCAATAATCAGCAGTTGATGAGAATTCTGTCCGTAGGGGGCAGCTACGGTAATAAATTTGCTCGGGTCAACTTCTGTTTCGTAAAAGCTTGCGGCTGTGGCGGGTTTCCAAGTAGCGATCGCGGAAATTGCAACTGCGGCTAGTGTTGCTACTCGCCGTTGAAAGGATGTCTTCATTCTAGTTCCCTGGTCAAAAATCAAGGTGTTCTGTTGTTGAGGAGTATTTTCTCTGTTGAGACTATTTGATGAACCGTATCATCAAATGTTTCCAAATTGGAGTAAACAACACTTAAGAGGATTAGGTGCGAAACTTCATGGAGAGTTTTGCACGCGATCGCGCAATCAACGTCATTTTCCCTTAATTTCTACTCTCCATGCTCTACTCCCGACGGTCAGGACAGATGCGAAGTGAACTCCTGGTCAACTAGTGACTGTTGATGCCAGCTTGCCACCAAAATTTGTGACAGTTTGGCAAATTGTCACAACGAAGCTCAGGTTGTTACGCTCGCGGCATAGTGTCAATCTATCTAGGGATAGGAATTAAGTGGAAACGACTAAAGCCTGTCAACATCCTATCCAATAGGGGTTTGAGGAAGCGATAGTTAGCAAACTCGCACTATCTTCCCGCAATACCTCGTGTTTTTTCAGCATGCTAATCGGTGTGATGCTCTAAGAAGCATCACAAACAACCGAGTTGACTTGGCTACTGACAGTCAGGATTGAAGCTATCCTGCTAGTGGAGACTGACTAGAATGTACTACAGCGTCATTAGTTTCAATCTCGGACTGGTTACTTTAGTTTTACTAACTTATGGAATACTGCAATGGTTGCACATTCCAGCGGGCAGTTTCATCGACTGGGTGATTGCCGTAGCAATTTTTGAGTGGTTGCTGGCAATTGTCACCGTGCCGTGGAATATTCACTATGAAGCCAAGGCGGTGCTAGATGAGGCGGCGATGTCTACTCAAAAGGAGATTGCAGTTGATGCAAAACAAGTCGAGTATGCCAGAGTTGTTGCCAAGCGATCGCTAATTGTTGCCATTGCTTTACATCTCCTCTCGGCGGCTGGACTTTACATCCTTGCGACCACGGGTATCAGTGTAATTGGTTACATCAGTTCCGGTGCTGCCTTACTCTTAACCGCTTTGCGTCCAGCGGTGCGAACCTATGAATATCTTGCCGCACGTTTGGCGATGATTCGGCAGGAGTTTAAGTATCCCAGAGAAGATATTTGGGAACTACGCAACCGCTTTAGCACGTTAGAACAAACAGTTCAGCGGTTAGAAGAACAATTAGACCCAGAAGAACCTTATTCCTGGGTTACGACCTATCAGCGTTTTCAGGAGGAAACTCGCCAAGAATTAGCGAGTCTGGTGGCAGCGTTGGAAGAACTCCGAGCGACTAATGAAACTCAACACCAACGTCTATCTAGGGAAGCTCAAAATGCGATCGCGCAGCTATCAACAGACGGGCAGTTTCTCGACCACGTTCGCGAAATCATTCGCTTTTTTAAGACCGCTTAGACTAGTGCCGCTCCCTTGGAAGTCGAAAGTCAAAGTCTTACCATCTAAGGTGTTTAACCACTTTCAAACTGGTGACTTATTTCTGCCGCAATGCACTAAGGTAGAGTTCGCGATCGCTTAATTTCGCAGTTGTGTCAATTTCTTGGTAGGATATTGCGCTCTCTCATTTGTTCGCTCTTGCAAAAACCACTAACAACTAACAACAGCCCAGGTTTCTGTTGTGTGGTTTAGATGTATAGCAGCTTAATGATTCGATGTACATATTGGCTGAGGAAAGGGGGCTGATGTCACACTGTGCAATGGCAAGGTGGCTGTAAATGTACTTCCTACTCCAACTTCACTTTCTAGAGTAATTTGACCGCCCAGCAAGTCTACATACCGCTTGACAATGCAAAGTCCTAAGCC
>DATNPT010000253.1:0-3246 GCA_036703075.1 Chroococcales cyanobacterium | reverse complement strand
AGTCGGTTGCCCCATGCCCAAGTCCCGCAACCCATTGTTGGCAGGGAGAGTTTTTGGTTAATCTGCATCGTTCCTCTTGGTAGATGTCCTCCATTCTCTATTGTTGGGTATCTAGTCCCGCCAAAAACTCCACGAGCAATTGATTGACTTCAGCCGGACGTTCCTGTTGAATCCAGTGTCCCGCGCCGGGTAACAAAACTTTCTGCTTCAAGTTCGGCACTGTTTCTTCCATCGCGTCGAACGCTTCCCGGTACATCGTAATCACTGGGTCTAGCTCCCCTGCTACAAATAGGGTAGGCTGGCGCAGCTTTGCGCCCGTGAGAAAAGCGGTCAGTTCCCAGTTCCGGTCAAAATTTCGATACCAGTTCAACCCGCCCCGAAAACCTGTGCGTTCAAACTCGCCGGTGAAAAAGTCGATATCTTGTTCAGTCAACCAGGCAGGAAGCGTCTCCGGCAGCGTGCCGGTGTCCAGAAACTTCTCGGACTTACCGAATAAGTAACGCCATCGCTTTTCGGGCGGCGGATCTCCCGAAGCTGAATAGAGGAACATGCTTATCACCTTACGAACGTCCGCTCCGAGTTCCGCCTCGGCTAACCCTGGTTCTTGGAAGTACAACTGGTAAAACTGATTTTCGCCCACCCTGCGTTTCATCGCCTCTGTAGGACGGATGTCTCCCCAATCTCTCGGTCTGTAAGGGACGCTGAGTAGAGCGGTAGCCGAGAAGATATCTGGTCTTAATAGGGAACAATACCAGGCAACAACCGCTCCCCAATCATGACCCACGATGACTGCATGGTCTTGTTTGAGGGCATCAACTAGACCCACAATATCGGCTGTTAATTCCAAAATGTTGTAGGATGCGATCGCATCGGGTCGCTCAGTTTGACCGTAGCCGCGTTGGTCTGGCGCGACGACGTGGTAGCCTGCTTCACCGAGCGCTCTCAACTGATGCCGCCAGGAATACCAAGATTCTGGAAAGCCGTGGCACAGGACAACTAACGGCCCACTCCCCTGTTCGGCGATGTGCATCTGGATGCGATTCGTCTCTATAAACCGATGGGTCACTTCTGCCATAGTTCCTCCTCGCACTTGTGTCTCAATCCATCCTAAGAGGAATTGGCGATCGCACTTGAGCAATTAGTTAGAGGCTGATTGAATGCGGTTGATGCTCGTCTTGCTTCCTGGTTTGGTTTGATTTTGTCATTGAAATGCCGCGCTGCTCCGTGCCAACGTTACCTACAAAAGGGTCTATATTAAAATTTATTAAGCCAGCCCATGTAATTGACAAGGACAAAGGAGTACCTGTGACTACCCAGACTAGTCTGCAAGGGGACACACGCAATGCGAGTCCTTCGGATAGCTTCGCTAACGAACCATTGAACGCGCAAGAGGAAGGAACCTTTCAATGGACGAAGCAGTGGTACCCCGTAGCCGTTGTAGACTTTCTTGACCCGTCTCGCCCTCATGCCCTGCAACTACTGGGAAAGGATATTGTCGTGTGGCGGGATGGTTCTGGCAAATGGCGCTGCTTTGAAGATTTTTGTCCACATCGACTTGCCCCTTTGTCTGAAGGTCGGGTTGAGTCGGATGGCACGCTGTTATGTGCTTACCACGCTTGGCGCTTTGATGCGGAGGGGAACTGTGTAAGCATTCCCCAGTCTAAAGATAAACAGACTGAGGTGAAGAACTGCTCAAATCCAAAGTCCTGTGCTGTTGCCTATCCGACGCAGGAGCGCCAGGGTTTACTGTGGGTATGGGCAGAGTCAGGTTCCCAGGCTCAGATTGAAAGTCAAGAGAGGACACCGCGTATTATTCCAGAGCTTGAGACTGGCTCTGATAAGGTAGTGCAACTCTTTTGGAATATACGCGACTTGCCCTATGGATGGGACTTTTTCATGGAGAATGTTGCAGATCCAGCCCATGTGCCTGTTTCCCACCACGGAATTATAGGCAGCCGATATAGGGACGCCAAGTATTATGACATGCCTCACATCAGAGAAATCTCTACCCAGGACGGGTTCGCCTTTGAAATTCAACCTGTTGTTCCCACCATCCAGCAAGCGGTTCACGACTTTCAACCGCCCTGTCACATGAGAATTGTCTCAACGTCCAAAGATGGTGGGAAACTCATCCTCGCTTTATATGCCACCCCCACTCGTCCCGGATGGTGCCGTCATATAGGATGCCAAGTATTGGTAAAAAATGAAGCAGGGAAGATGCCGAACGGTTTGGGTATCTTTGGGCTACCGATGCCAACCTGGTTAGGTCATGTGTTGGCGTCTCTGTTCCTGCACCAAGATATGGTGTTCCTCCATTACCAGGAGAAGATTATTGCCCGACGCAACAAAGGGAAATGGTTGAATGCCGTCTATACACCGAACCCTCAAGACAAAATGGTGATTGCCTTTCGCCAGTGGTTGGAGAAAAGAGCCGGGGGCGGTATTCATTGGGATTCAGGATGTAACCCCGAACTCCCTCCCGCTGAGCGAGACAAGCAAAAGCTGTTTGATGTGTGGACAACGCATACACAACATTGCAAAGTTTGCCAGGATGCTCTGAAAACGATTAACCGCCTCTCTTTATCAGCTTTTATAGCGGCATCGGTCTGTTTTAGCCTCGGTGTCATTGTCGATGCACGGGCTGTAGCGGTGAAAGCGGCGATTGCCTTTGGCAGCGCCCAAGCAGCAGTCGCAACTAGAGGACAAACGGACACATCCTTTTTAACTGTTGTTCCTCCTGCTGGATTCTGGTGGGCGATTGGAGGTGCAATCTTATTGGCAATTACAGGATATCTACTGAAGAAGCTTAGTCGGCTCTTCTATGTTTATGAGTTTGAACACGCTCACAATGACTGATATATGTAAAAAAACTAGGACTAGAAACGTTGTTTTTTAATTGAGGGATGATTCGATAGGCTTCTTATGTCGTTGAAATTCTCCCAGCCCTATCAGCCAGCCACTTCTACTGCGAATTCTACATAGACTGACTGGGTTCTTCCTCATTGGTGCAATCCTGACAGCGTTTTGGACTTACGATACTTATGACGGACGATGGGGGCGAATTCCTTTGCCTCGGCGATCGATTGGTTGCAGTCACCTTCTCTACTGAAAGTTCTGGAAGCCCTTGTCCTAATTAGTCTTGCCACTGCCTGGATTATTCCGCTCTTCAACAGTGACTAGTGAAATGCGATCGCGCTAGACACTTCGTTAGGACTTACGCATTGCCTCTACAACTTGCGCGAAAAC
>DATNPT010000412.1:0-2994 GCA_036703075.1 Chroococcales cyanobacterium | reverse complement strand
GTTTGCCGCAAATTTGCCTTGGTTGCACTCAATAGCAAGATGTTGCAAAAAAGTAGTTTTACCAGACCCTGGTTTACCTAACACTCTAAGCTTGGAGTGGGTTTCAACTGCCCTCATGCCTGATATTTGTTTCTGGGAAACCTCACCCAAGCCAAAGCGGTCAAATTCTTCTGGGGTAATGCTTTTTAAATCAGCGATCTCTAACCACTGTTGGCTTGGGATTTCCTCGACAATATTGACATCGATGTAAATGTCGTCGAGCCCAACGGGACGGCTGATATCTAATAGCTGCAAAGTGCCGCACTGGTTTTGAATTTTGTCAAAACGTTGCGATCGCACCTGTTGTACCAAGACATCAATCCTTAGACGTGCCTGTTCTTCGGGTTCAGACCCCTCTTCTGGCGGATTTTCCGCAATCTCCCGCCAATTCAGCCCCAAGACAGAGCAAATTTCTTTAAAGGTATGGTGTTCTATCGGACGACTTGAGAAAAATCTCCAAATCGGCTGACGAGTTTTGAGGTTCACTTCAAGAGCCAGGTTTTCTTGAGTCCAACCTTTGCGGGCAAACGCTCTTCTAGCCTGTTGAATCCCTGCTTGTGATGCCTGGAGCGATCGCTTGACCATACATAATTTAAAAAAAGATTTTCAAAAAAACTGGTGATTAAAGTTTTAGAAATATCAGGAATTGTATAGCTTTTATTTGCCTATAAACCTTCCGTTCACTTGAAAATATACAAAAGTTAAGCAATCGACTCCAGGTGCATCCTTTCTCTGCCGATCTCCTAATTGACAAGTGTTTAAGCTGCAACAGCTAATATGAACTGAATGGTCGGATAATGTAAGTCAGAGCTTGAATTTCTTGGAATCTTGTTCAAGTCAACCTAAGAAAAGTTTTGATCAACCAAAAAATTTCTCCTGCTAAAGATAAGCCTATGAGCAACTCAGCCAACTAACAGGAAAATTTAGGCAACTTAACGATAAAGCTTGTCCCCTTGCTCTGTGCACTTTCAACTTCAATCGTCCCTTGATGCGCTTCAATAATACTCTTTACCAAAAATAATCCTAATCCCCATCCCGTTTGCTCCTGTGCCTCTGTGGTTCGACGAAATTGCTGAAATAGGATGGATTGAGCGTCTGGGGCAATTGCACTTTAAGCCCTGTCCTGCCCGCAGCCGACTCGCATCAAGCAGATTTTGAATCATCGAATCCAGCCGATCGATCGAACTAATCATCCTCGCTGCCACATCAACGTGGGTATCGCCTCGTTCAAGCCGACGCAGAATCAGTTGAGTTCCCATTTTTACGACATTAATAGGGCCTCTCAGAGCGTGAATTAACGTCACTATAAATAGATCTTGAATATCTCGCAGCGTATGTGAGAATTGAGTGGCCGCGTTATTAACGGCTTGCTCAATTGAGTCGATAATAATGTCTCGTTCCCTCACTCCTAAAGGCGCTTCTTCCTCTAAGACCTGAAAGATCGCTTGACGGAGGATGTGGTACTCGAAAATGAGTTGAGTCATGGAGTAATCAGCATAGCCAGCCCGCTCGCGTCCATGCTGTTTGCCAACCCGAGTGCTTTCTAGCTTATCGGCTTCTATTCTGGCAGGTGTCCTTTCAATCTGAGTTGAGAGTTCATCTACCAGTTGGTTTAGGTATTGAGGTAGCGAATTTTGTAAGACAAGAGAGTCGTGGTGCATTGATGCACTGACTTCATTACGCGCCCGCTCCTCCCACATTTGCATAATTCTTTCAGCATTTTGCTTAAGACGGTCAGAAGCAGCGTTAGACATAGATGGCAGTAGCACCAAAACCAGGAAAGAGTCAGCTTCAAGCTACCTGAGATTGTAACCATTAGCAACTGGTCAGCATCATAATAATGTTGCAACACTACTGCTCAAGGCTGAAGTGCCACGAATACTGAATATTTTGATGAACAGCGAGCTAGAGAGCTTCACCATAAAGTGAACTCCTCTAGGTTCCGCTATGCTTCACATAGGGTCTTCCCGGCGATGAGATAAAAACCGCCACTGAATCCTTCTGGTTTCACCTCATTTGACCAAAAACTCCTGGGCTTGTTCCCAGGACATCAGTTGAACTTGGTCGGCAAAGCTCCTGATGCTAATTTGTTGCTCTAAATAAAGTTCGATTGGCGTGTCGATTGCTACTCAACAACAAGTCGGCTTAAAGTTGTCCATATCTGGCGTAGACCTGTTGAGGAGTGGCTGGCGTTACATTGTAGTAGTCTTCGCTACCGTTGCTCTCGCCAGTAGGGGATTGGTACCCACAGACAAACTCAGCTGTGCCGTCACAGAAGATATAAGCTCCACTGTAATGACCATCTTTGTCAGGGCTTCCAAATGTTTCTTTGACAATTTTGATTTTGGTTTGCTTGCTCATTGAAATCTCCTTGTGTCTATCAGCTTAAAAGTTGGATTGTTTCTGTTTTCCCCTTGCTACGGAGCAACAACTCGACAACGCTTGACGTGTCAAAAAGGCTTAAACAGTAATTTAAAACTATGATGTTTATTAACTTTGGGTTCACATCTCCTCTAGCACAGGTAAATCAGCACGAGGGGTAAAAGTTTCGCGGTACTGCAACTTTTCGTAGAGTTCGCGTTCTTGGCTACTGGGATGGCTGGGAACCACAATTTGGAGCTCAACCACCATGTCGCCGCGTCTGTCCTTGCCGTTGGGGTACCCAAGACGTGCAAGGCGTAGCCGTTGACCGGATGTTACTCCCTGCGGCAAACTCATCTTCACCCTGCCATTGAGGGTTGGCACTTCTACTGCTCCTCCTAACACTGCCTCACTGGGAGTAATCGGCAGTTTGCAGTGAATATCAGTTCCTACTAACTTCCAGAAAGGATGGGGTTCTACTGTAATTTCCAGGTACAGGTCACCACCGCTTAAACCTAGACCTTTGAAGTAGACGCACTGGTCAGGTACCATCGCAGTAGGCAGATCGACTTCAATCGATCGCCCATCTGACAA
>DATNPT010000410.1:0-6743 GCA_036703075.1 Chroococcales cyanobacterium | reverse complement strand
TTGCCATCTCTTTAATCGGGTTGGCAAAACTGATGCCGATGTAGAATCATTTCGCCATACTCTGGAACCCAAGCAATCCATTCGGTTTCCGAGTGCTGGCACAATAAAAGTGCTTCGTCATGGCTGTAGGGACTAGGACGTTCTAATAGTTGTACCCAAGTTGAAGCCTGTAACTCTGACTCTGCGCTACCCAAATCATTAGACCTATTCGGCCAATTCTCATAATGCAGATGCAGTGGTAGGCTAACTTCTGGTACACGGGAATCGAGTTTCATTGGCTAATTTCCTCAAGCTAACTCCTACTCAGACGAAAACTCTAGCTCAACCTTGCGTTGGCGGCTTCGGATTGTCCTGTTTACAAGGAGTGCTGCCAACTGGTTTAGCTGTGCGATCGCAAACGTCTTTAACTAGAAAACTAAATAAATTTTCTGTATATAATGCTACAAAAAAATAAATTAGCAAGACAAGTAAATTTCTAATAACTTTACAAACAGCGAAGTCTAGAGCTGGGAATTCTTGATATAGGAAGAACTGAAGGGGTTGATTTGGAGATGAAATCCGTCTGGCGGCACGCGGCTGGTTTATCTGTTGCGATCGCGGTGACAGGAGTGCTGATGGTTGAACTGGCTGAACTGTACCCAGTTTCTCCTGCACTTGCTCAACCCGTAATTCCAGCACCTGACGGAACTGGCACGATTGTGACGCCTAATGGCAACCCTGTTGTCTACAACATCTCAGGTGGCACGCTTTCTCAGGATGGGGCAAATCTTTTCCACAGTTTCACTCAATTTGGACTCTCATCGGGTCAAATTGCCAACTTTCTATCGAATCCTTCAATCCAAACTATTCTGGGACGAGTGGTGGGTGGCAACCCCTCCGTTATCAATGGGTTGATTCAAGTGACTGGCGGCAACTCCAACGTATTCTTAATGAACCCAGCGGGTATTATTTTTGGTCCCAATGCCCGACTGAATGTACCGGCGTCCTTTACAGCTACTACCGCTAACGGCATTGGTTTCGGTGGCGATCGTTGGTTCAATGCGATCGCGGAGAATAACTACCAGAACTTAATCGGCACACCCACTCAGTTCGCTTTCGACTTATCTCAACCGGGAAGCATCATTAACGCAGGCAACTTAGCCGTCTTGCCGGGGCAAACTCTCACTCTTCTCGGTGGCAGTGTCCTCAATACCGGACAACTCACTGCGCCGTCTGGAAGTATCACCCTGGCGGCTGTGCCCGGTGAGACTTTAGTACGGATTAGTCAAACCGGGCACCTGCTGAATTTGGAAATCCAACCACCTCGGACAATTGATGGACAGTTGCAACAGGTGACGGCTTTAGATTTACCGACTCTATTAACCGCAGGAGGTGTGGAGACAGGGCTGAATGTATCTTCAACGGGTACCGTCCAACTGAACGGTTCTGGCGTGACTATCCCAACAGAGGTGGGAACAAGCATTGCCTCTGGTAGCCTCGATGCCTCATCGGGGACAGCCCCCTCAACCAATGGGGGCGTTGGTGGAACGGTCAATGTTTTCGGTGATAAGGTTGGTCTGCTGAACGCTAACATCAACGCTTCCGGCACCAACGGTGGCGGTACGGTGCGGGTTGGGGGCGATTACCAAGGCAGGGGAACTGTACCGAATGCTTCACGCACCTTTGTCAGTCGCGATTCTGCGATCGCGGCTAGGGCTGGGCTGAACGGTGATGGAGGTAGAGTCATTGTCTGGAGTGACGAGGCGACTCAGTTCTATGGCAATATCGGCGTCCAAGGCGGTTCCCAGTCTGGCAATGGTGGGTTTGTGGAAGTGTCGGGGAAGCAAAGCCTCACGTTTGATGGAACGGTCGATCGCAGTGCAGCACAGGGGAGTTTGGGTACCCTACTCCTCGATCCAGACAATATCTCAATAGTAGATGGTGGGCCCGGAGCCGCAGACGACCGGCAATTACTGGATCGAACGATTTTCGCTAGCGATCCAGGTGGAACATTCGTTATTTCCGAGAAACAAGTAGAAGCTCAGTTAGCGTCTGGAAACGTCATCCTTCAGGCGAATAATGACATTGTTATTAACGATCTAACGGATAACGTTTTGGGCAATCCTCTCGCTCGTACTCCAGGCTCGATCGCATTTATAGCGGATGCCGATCGCAACGGGGTTGGTTCATTTTCCATGAATCCAGGGGACACGATCGCCACGAGTTTGAGGGGTGGAGATATAACGATTTTTGGAGCGGCGATCGAGACAGGTCAATTAGTCTCTCGCAGCGCGATTAACCTTACCGCTAGCGGTAGCATTACGACTAGAGATTTGGGCAGTGTCGGAGCGATCGCGATTCAATCGGGTGGCAGCATTACCACCGGTGATATTGCCGGTTTTCAAGGTATCAATCTCAGGGCGGGTAGCGACATTTCGACCAACCGCCTTTTTACTCGCAACACTTTCACGAATGGCAATAGCGGAGCGATCGACGTTGTTGCCAATGGCAATATTACCACGGGTGGGATTGATGCGAGTTCCGGCAATGGTGATGGGGGTCGTGTTAGCCTAACCAGCACGGATGGAGGGATACAAATCGATCCCTCACGCGGCGGAGTCGGCATCGATATTAGTGGCGAACCGTTGGGTGCTAATGGTGCTGTGTTTTCGTTGGCGGAGAAGTCTGGCAACGGAGGAGAGATTCGACTGAACGCCAGCGGTAACATTACAACTGGACCGCTCGTTTCTGGGTCTTTGCAGGGGGATGGGGGTAAAATTGCTCTCACCAGTACAGGCGGTGCGATCGATACCACTGAGGGACAAATCGAATTCCGAGGCGAAACGATTTCTGATACGGGCTTGCTGCTGTCGGGTTCTGGCGGTTCTGGAACTGGGGGGGCGATTGCGGTGAGTGCTAGGGGAAATCTTACGACTGGCCCGGTTGTCTCTGGTTCTTTAGAGGGGAATGGAGGTGACATCGATCTCAGGAGTACTAATGGTGCGATCGATACGTTGCAAGGGTTGACTTCCATTTCAGCTTTCCAGTCGCTTTTAGCGATCGCGGGGCTTTCTCCAAACGACCTCTCGCCGCAAACGCCTTCGACGCTCTTCCCGCTTGCCAGTACTTTAGCTGGGTCGCTAGTTTCTAGTTCTGGAGGTGCTGGGACGGGTGGGAAAATTACCGTCAGCGCTCGCCGTTCTATCTCTACTGGTGCGGTAGTTTCTGGTTCTCTTGAGGGAGATGGGGGCGATATTCGTCTCACGAGTACCGCGAACAGTATTGAAGCGTTCTTACTGAATTCTCAAAGCTTGGGTGCGGGAAAAGGCGGCAACATTGAGGTTAATGCCAACGGTCTTTTCCGAGCGACAGGTTCTGTATCAGCGGCTTTGCAGCAATTTCCTGCCAATAGCGTCGATCCAAATGACCTACCGCCCGCGTTAAGTCAATCCGCGAGTATTTCCAGTGCAGGAGGTAGTGGAGGTGGTGCGATCGTGATTCGTCATGGCGGCGGACTGAGGGGGATTCCCTTTACGGTGGGTGATGCGACAACGAACGGCACGGCAGGCAGCGTTACCAGTGGTCAGTATACTCTTCCTGTTCAAGCGTTTAAAGGCAAGTATACCGTTGGCAATATTCGGATTCTGACCCGAAATTTTGCTACCGATTGTCCTGAATACTGTTCTCAGCCGCCTATCAGTTCTCCACCTATTCTCAATCCAATTGCGATCGATAACTCGCCAGTGTTTAATGCGATCGCAGATGTAGAAGATTCCTTCTCCTCTCAATTTGAAAAATATCTAGGATTGAGCGATCGACGTGTCGTCACCCTGTCCGAAGCTCAAGCTATCCTGCGCCGGATTGAACGAGCCACTGGACTGAAACCTGCCCTGATTTATGCCGTATTTGTGCCAAACACGACTTCCCCAGCAGAAGCATCCGATAGTCCTAGATTGTTGCTAGAACAGAACGCAAAGCAGCAATCTCACCTTTGGCAGTATACGTCTCAAGGTTTACCTAACCATGCAGAGTTAGTCCTCTCCCAGAAGCGGCCCGCTCGTGCCGATGACTCGTTAGAACTGGTGCTAGTTACTTCAGAAGGCAAAGCCATCCGGCGGCGGGTAGCAGGAACGACGCGATCGCAAGTACTGCGAGTAGCAGATGCATTCCGTGGCACTGTCACTAATGAGCGCGATCGTCGGGGCTACTTAGCTCCAGCTCAACAATTGTATCGGTGGCTGGTTGCTCCTCTTGAACCAGATTTACAAGCTCGACAGATCGATAATCTGACGTTCATCATGGATGCGGGTTTACGCTCTATCCCTTTAGCCGCACTACATGATGGCAAAGGGTTCATTATCGAAAAATATAGTGTTGGCTTAATGCCGAGTCTCAGTCTCACCGATACCCGCTATACAGACTTGAGGAACGCGCAAGTCTTGGCAATGGGGGCTTCTCAATTCTCCGACCAGAGTCCTTTACCCTATGTACCTGTAGAATTATCGGCGATCGCGAATCAGTTGTGGCCAGGCAAGTCTTTCCTCAATGAAGCGTTTACGCTGTCCAATCTTCAATCGATCCGCCAACAGCAGCCGTTTAGGATTGTGCATTTAGCCACCCATGCTGAATTTAAACCCGGTCAACCCAATAACTCTTACATCCAGCTTTGGGATAGCAAGTTGCGACTTAACGAGCTATCCAAACTGGGGCTAGATAAGCCATTAGTGGATCTTTTGGTTTTGAGTGCTTGTCGTACCACCCTCGGTGATGAGCAAGTCGAGCTAGGATTTGCGGGGTTGGCGGTACAAGCTGGTGTGAAGTCAGCCTTGGGCAGTTTGTGGTACGTCAGTGATGCAGGAACGCTGGGATTAATGACCGAATTTTATGAGAAATTGAAGCAAGCTCCTATTAAAGCAGAAGCCCTACGGCAAGCTCAGTTAGCCATGCTCAAGGGTGAGGTGCAATTGCAGGGAGGTCAGCTAATCACCAGCAATGGTAGTTTCCTCTTACCACCAGAACTCGTCCTCCTAAGAGAAAAGCCACTGTCCCATCCCTACTATTGGAGTGCTTTCACGCTCATCGGCAATCCCTGGTAAGCGACTGTTGCCTTTAATTTCCTGGTAAATGATAAGGGGGATCGATTTTAGGTTTTGTAACGTCTATTCCTTGAAACCCATAATTGTTCAACTGAACAGGATAGAATATCTCTTATAAATCAATAAATAACTTCTATATAAGCTACCTCTGTAGCCCCTGGTTTCTTGTGGCTAGAAGTTGCAATAGGCAAGGATAAGTCAGCCTTTGCACCTGTGTAGTGCGTAGCATCATGCCGACTGAATTGAAGAGAGGTAGATGGAGCGAGTTAATATAATATTCTTTCTCTTCAATTGATTTTTGTAAACAATTTTTGCATAACTTTATGATGCTGCTTGAACGAGAAAACCCCGAAACTACTGGGTTTAAGCAGAACGTCTGACTCGCAGGCAAAGTCGGAGTTTAGCGATTGGATGCCAAGTACAAATGAACGTAGAAACCCTGAAAAGAACTCTCTTGCTTTGGGTGTTCTTACCGCTGGTGATTATAGCGTTAACTAGCTGTAGTTTCCACGAACGATCGGATGCGATCGCAATTCGGCTGAGTGGTTGGCAAAGCAATCCTAACGAAAAACAACTGCTAGAACAAGTTTTGCATCAATTTGAGTCCGAGCATCCCAATATTAAGGTTAAACATGAGGCGATCAATGACCAATATATGGATGTCATTAAGACTCGTTTAATTGGGGATGCGGCTCCCGATGTTTTCTATCTAGACTCGTTTGAGGCTCCCTTACTGATGCAACACGGGGTGCTAGAACCGTTAGAATCTTACGTGACTCCTCAGTTTGATTTAGCCGACTTTCAACCTTCTTTACTTAAGGCATTCCAACTGAACGGTCACACCTATGGATTGCCCAAAGACTTCTCTACACTTGCACTTTTTTACAACAAAAACGACTTTCAAGCAGCAGGAATTAAACAGCCGCCTAAAACGTGGGAGCAATTACGCAAGTTTTCCAAAAAACTGACGCTCGATCGCAATCGGGATGGTAGAAATGAGCGATATGGTTTCGGCATTTCTCCCGACCTTTCCCGTCAGTACTTTATGATGAGAGCCTTTGGTGGTCAATTGACCGACCAGCAGGGAAATGCTGTATTTGCGACTAAAGATAGTTTGAAAGGCCTACAACTGATTGTCGATCAGTATCGCAAAGACCATTCTTCTGCTCAACCTTCAGATATTGGAGCGAATTCAGGTAGCGAGATGTTCGGACAAGGCAAAGCCGCCATGGTTATTGAAGGAAGTTGGGCAATTCCTTATCTCAAAGAAACTTTTCCCAATATTGATTTTGCTATAGCTGAACTTCCTAAGATTAATGCCAAAAAAGAAACGATGGCTTATACGGTTGCTTATGTCATGAATAAGAAAACCAAGCATAAAGAAGCAGCTTGGGAACTCATCTCCTATCTAACCGGCAAAGAAGGGATGAAAGCTTGGGCAAAAGAAGGTTTAGCTCTTCCCGCCCGGAGTTCAGTTTTACAAGAACTGGGATATGCCGATAATCCTTTATATGCACCATTTGTTATTGGTGCTAGTTATGCAACAGTTTGGCAAGCTGGAGAAACTCTTCCCACAGTTATGACTAACTTCAATAATCAATTTATCAGTGCACTCATTGGCGAGCAATCTTTACAGGATGCTATGAAAAAAGCCCAAAATTCAGCAAA
>DATNPT010000405.1:0-4450 GCA_036703075.1 Chroococcales cyanobacterium | reverse complement strand
TCTCCAGGAACGACGTGGTAAGTTAAAATACGGGTTAATCTTTCTCTGTTCCGTGGCAGCAGGAGTGTAGGCACGGTGCCTTGGGGCAGCGCTTTAAAGGCTTCATCGGTTGGAGCGAAAATAGTATAAGGTCCTCCCCTTGCCAGAGTTGACAGGAGTCCTGCCGATCTGAGGGCAGCCGTGAGGGTGGAGAAGGCATCGTTAGCTATCACTAGTTCGTCCGCAATGCTTCTGAGACCAACTTGAGCGATGAGGTTGATGCCAGTTGTTGCTCTGAGCGGTACCTGCTGATTGGGGCTGTTGTTCGCAGCTAGCAGATTAACACTACGGGAATTGGCTGCCATTTGAGCTGCAACGGGAACGCTGGTTAGAGCACCCAGACTGGCTATACCGAATAGCGTGGTCAGTCTTTTGAGCAGAGAGGGGCAAGAATTGACTGCCATTAACCTGACTCCTTGACAATAGAAATCAAAAAATTTGTTCACTTGAGAAGGGTTTAAGGTCTAGGAACTAGAGTGCAGGGAACAGAGAAAAAGACTAATCCTGCACTAGGCGATCCGAGCTGTGTTGGCATCGAATCGACAAGACTTTGCCGATTTCCTTGTTTCCCTTGAGACAAGAACAGTCCCTAGCCTCTTTCCCTCTGAATACTTTAGTACCGATTGGCAAGCTAGTGACTACTACTTTCAGCAGAATCGATCCATTTTGGAGAAATTGTGGGAAATTTAGCTGATTTTTTGTCGTTGCTGTGGTGTAGCGCTTCAATCGCTGAAGTGACGCCAAAAGCGAGGGTCATCATTATGATTTTTGTGAGGGAGCATCGAATGGTAAGCGAATGGTAAATATTGCGCCCTTGCCTTCACCCTTGCTACTGGCTTCGATCGCGCCGCCATGAGCTTCGACAATACGTCGTGCGATCGCTAAACCCAATCCAGTACTAGTACCCTGGCGCGAGCGATCGGCGGTATAAAACTGTTCAAAAATGTGAGGCAGATCGCGATCGCTAATGCCCGGTCCTCGATCGCGAACTTCTACGGCAACCTGACCCCCTTCAATCTTCCCTGAGATAAAGACGATAGAATCCGAGCTAGAGTGTTTAATCGCGTTATCCAAGATATTTAACAACGCTTGTAGCAGTCGTTCTGGATCGCCCTGAAGTCGGACGTCAGGCACTTCAACGTTAATGCCCACGTTCTTAGAGCGCATCCGCAACTCCATTGCTCGCACGGCACGATTAATTACGTCGCGCAGACCGAGAGGTTGCTGTTCGAGCGGTGTTACACCGGCTTCTAGTCGTCCTAAATCTAGCAAGTCTTGGATGAGTCGCGATAAGCGTTCTGTTTCATCTTGAGCGGTTTGGATAAAGCGATCGCGTAAATTGGGTTCCTCAACCGCGCCGTCTGCCAACGCTTCCAGCGTAACCGAGACATTACTTACCGGAGTACGCAGTTCGTGAGACACGTTAGCCAAAAATGCCCGCCGTTCCTTATCTAAAGAGGCTAAGCGTTGACTCATTCGGTTCAACTCATTGGCTAATTCACCGAGTTCATCGTCTTGACGGATACTCAGCTTTCCCCCTAAATGACCTCGACCTACCTCGATCGCAAAATTACGCATCGATTGTATTGGTCGTGCCATATTGCGGGCAAGCCATTCGCTAATCAGCGCACAAACCAAAACTGTGAACAGTAGCGTGCCAAAAATAGTAAAGATGATTGCGCGATACTGGCGCTGGAACTGACTGAGCGTGATCGACATCCGCAAGACGCCAAGCAATCGACCGTTACGGGTAACAGGCTTGGCGACAAACAATCGGTCATCGTTCGACAAAATACCCTTTGCTACTCCCTGCACGGTATGGTTTTGCAGCGCTTCGCTGATTCCTGGAACCTTGAACCAGTTAGTTACCTGCCGATCGATCTCAGGGGCGGAAGTGAACATCAGGCGACCATCGGAACTAAAGAAGCGCAGCGTTACTGATTCTCTGGCACCATAGCGTTCTACTAAAACTTTCACTCGCTTGGGTTCATTTTCCTCCAAGGCGTCAGCGACGCTTTCGCTTAGAGCATTACTCCAAGCCTCTAAGTCCGCCTGCCTCGTCCTCATAAAGTAGCCATAGAAAGACCATAGGATGTAGGAGGCAAGGATAGAGGTTCCTAATGCTGTAAGCGCTAGGTAGGTAATAAATAGTTTTCGATAAATTGAATTCCAACGGATGTTAATCGGTAACCAAATCATGAATTTTTCTAGGAGAGGGGAGCTATTCCGCAACAGGAGGAGAGAAGTCACAGGAAAAGCAGTGTTGACTAACTTCTCGCCAGTAAATGCCGCCCCTGCTGCCTCTGCCTCACCTCCTCATCAGGCATCAAGATGTTTGGCCGGCGGCGCGACCGCGTAGGACAGCTTTTATTCGTGCTAAAAGTTCCCGCGTGTTGAACGGCTTGGTGATGTAGTCATCTGCACCAGCTTCTAACCCCCAAACTTTGTCAATGGGTTGGTCTTTGGCTGTCAGCATCAATATCGGTACTTTAGAAAATGCCCGGATACGCCAGCAAAGTTCCATTCCATCTATTTCCGGTAGCATCAAGTCCAGAATAATCACATCTGGCACTTCCTTGTGAAACAATTTGAGCGCTGTTCGCCCATCGGCTGCCGTTGTTACCTGATATCCTTCTTTGGCTAATGCATAGCTTAGACTGGCCCGCAATGCCTCTTCATCATCGATTAGTAAGACGTGTGTCATTGCTTCTCTAATTTTGCATTGTTCTTTTTATTTATCTTATTTAGACGTTTTACCAGCAGCGCGACCGCGCAAAACAGCTTTTATACGTGCTATGAGTTCGCGAGTATTAAATGGTTTAGTGATATAGTCATCTGCACCAGATTCTAATCCCCAAACTTTATGAAAGGCTTGGTCTTGAGCTGTCAACATTAATATCGGTATGTTAGAAACTTTCCGAATGCGCCAGCACACTTCCATGCCATCTATCCCTGGTAGCATTAAGTCCAAAATCACAACGTCAGGTGCCTGTTTGTAGAACAGTTCGAGGGCTGATTCCCCATCTGCTGCTGTTGTCACCTGATAACCTTCTTTGACTAATGCATAGCTCAGGCAATCTCGCAAGACCTGTTCATCATCAATCAGTAAAACGTGTGTCATTGTGGATTTGTCTTCTACCACAAGATACATTTAATTCGTACCACAAGAAAGTGGTTTACTTTATACTAAGTATATCTACAGATGAGCAGACCTGCCAGATGATAATTGATGGCTGGCAAAAGCGATTCGCACCAAAAAATTAGCCGTCACTTAAGAGCTATGAACGCAACTATGCCTTCAAAAACAGAGCTTCTCACTTTGTGACGCAATGCGAATGGGGAGCGTTTTAATCCTAAAATACTGCTGTACCCTCGATCCCAGTCTGCTATGTCTACCGAAACGGATTTACAATCTCAATCTACTAAAGGTGCTGATGCTATTGATGAAGCGATCGCAAAAGGAATTGACTTGGACGGTTCCCAAATTCCAGCAGCTAAGCTAGAACTCTATCATAAAGTCATGGGTTTAGAGGCTGGGCGGCAGCGCAGTGGCGTATCAAATACCATGCGTTCCAGAATTGTTCGTATCGGGGCTAAGCATATTTCTCAAGAAGAGCTTAACCAGATGCTGGCTGAAGCAGACTTTGCACCGCTTAAAGATAAAGAAATTGCTTTCTACTATGGCGGAAAGTAATAGGTAAGCTCTGAATACTCCCCTGGATAGATGCGAATCTGGGGGAGATTATAAGTACTACTTTTCCTCTTTCATCATCTGGCGTAAGTCGTCAAGTGGTGATTCTGGTTCACGAATTGTCGGTTCTTCAATTTCTGGTGTTTCTGAATCTTCTGGAGCTTCGACACAAAATTCAACGCTGACTTTAATCCTGACTTTACCCTTCTGCCAATTCTTAGAGCCGATTTTTAATATTTCACAATCTATTCCATCATTGAACCACCTTGCATAAGGGTAATTCATGCCTTGAGGAGCTAATATTGCATCAGCTATCTTTACTCCTAAATGAGCTTTTAATTGGTTACTAAGTTGATACCCTACGTCATTACCAAATGCTTTGGTCACTGCTTTTCTAAATTTACTTACTTTGAAGGCATCATCTCCCAACGTAAAAACATCATCGTCATTGCAATTCACGGGATTGAGGCTTTCATCCATATTAATTTTTTAGTCTACAGTTTTTTTATTCGCTCTTTTGCTTAAATTCACATTATAGTCTTATGTATTAATTTAATTTTCGGCTGCTCTGTTATCCGCCAGGGAATTAATTCCCTGGCTAATAAATAAAGTCCTCTGAAGAGGACTAAAGAGTGAGAATAATTAGCAATTTTTTAGTCCGGTTGCCAGCGGATAGGCGAATCATCTTAATGAGTCGTGTGTTCTAAAGACGCTAATGCT
>DATNPT010000385.1:0-7260 GCA_036703075.1 Chroococcales cyanobacterium | reverse complement strand
CGCATTGATGCGGCTCAAAGTAAAGTGCCCTGGCGATTACTAGCTCCTATCAGTAAACCTCAACCAACGTCTGCTAGTGCTAAGAAAAATGCAATCTTAGGTACAGTAGTGGGTCTGCTGTTAGGCTTAGGTGTTGCATTAGTCGTAGACAAACTCAGCAACGTTGTCTACACGACTAAAGAAGTGAAAGAGATTACCAAGCTGCCTTTACTCGGAGTGATTCCCTTAGCGAAAGAACTCGGAGAGTTTGCTCCAACAGTTAATGTAGCTGCCTTAGTTCAGCAGGCTAATCTCAATTTTGGTTTGGGTAAGAGTGCGCGAACTCAACAGCAGAAGGCTGCTCTCTTTTTTGAAGTCTTTCGATCTCTTTACACTAATATTCGTCTCCTTGGTTCTGACACTCAAATTTGCTCTCTTGTCATTAGTTCAGCTGCACAAGACGGTAAGTCTACTATTGCAGCTAACCTGGCTCAGGCCGCCGCCGCCATGGGGCAGCGCGTGTTACTGGTTGACACGAACCTGCGTCACCCTAGTGTAGATAGGCAAGTGGGGCTGATGAATATCCACGGCTTGACCGATGTTATTTCTACAGACTTGGATTTCAATGAGGTCATTCAGCGATCGCCTTTAGAGGATAACTTATTTGTCCTAACGGCTGGTCCGATTCCACCAGACCCCATTAGGCTTCTCGCCTCTCAGAAGATGCAGGATTTGATGGAAAAACTGCAAGCTGCTTTCGATCTAGTCATTTATGACGCTCCATCCCTTTTAGGATGTGCCGATGCTTACTTGTTGGCGACCAACACGAATGGTATCGTGTTGGTCACTGGTTTAGGAAAGCTAAAGCGTTCTGTACTAGAGCAAGCATTAGAAGAGTTAAAGGTATCCGGCACTTCTCTTTTAGGGGTAGTGGCGAATAGGGCTAAAGATTACACACCAAATTCGTATAGTTACTATCAGCGCTCTTTCACGCAAGAGCCTAGCATACCAAAGCTCGGCAGGCCTTTAGCAAAAGCGATGGATAAGGTATATTTTTTGGAGCCATCTGGGGAAGAAAAGGAATAATTGCTTTCAGTATCGCTCTCATATCATTTTGGGAAGAGTATAATCAACAGAAAAAGCGATCGCATTTCCCCATAAACCATTATTCTTCAGGTATTTCCCTATCCGTAATTGGCAAATCTCGATGCATTTCACTAGCCGAAGCTACTGAGTCTTCTCGTTCCTCGCTTTCAGTACTTGGTGAATCTTTAGCTCCTTCACCGTCAGGATACCTTAAATGGTATAGAGGTCTTTCTTGTGAATCTTTATGCCAATGATCGAGTACATCTTTTATCAAAAGCTCTTTAATCCAGATTTTAGAGACAATCACCAAAGGCACGGAAAGGAATACCCCTAAAAATCCAAAAAAGGTACCAAAAACTATCACAGATAACAAAGTGGCGGCTGGTAGCAAAGATACCTGTTTTCCCATAACAAATGGCACTAGTAAATAAGCTTCAAACTGCTGAATCAGGAAGTACAGGATGACTACAGCAAGACCTTTCCAAGGAGTATCCAGTAAAGCGACTGCCATCGGTGGGATGATACTCAAAATAGGTCCAATATTCGGGATAAACTCTAATAAACCGGCTAAAAGAGCATTGGCTAATGCTAGTGGTACGCCCAAAATCAATAGACCAATAAAGCTCACCACACCAATGGCTGCCATATCAATCAAAGTGGCGGTCATCCAGCCTACTAGATTAGTTTCGCATTCTGAGAGAATCTCATCCGCACGCCGACGGTAAAACGCAGGAAACAGCAAAAGAAATCCCCGCCGATATGGCTGGGGACTTGCTAGTAGCATGATAGTCAAAACTAGGAATAGCAATAGGTTCAGAATAATGGCTAACAAGTCAGAGAACCAGCTATAGGCATTCCCCAATACTTTAGTGACCAAAGGCTGAAGTCTGGGAATGAGATTACCTACATTACGAAAATCTAAGACTTGCGCTGGAATCAAAGTTTGCAGGGAGTTGAACCAGTTACGCAGCCGTTGCAGAAGACTTGGTACGAGGTCAATTAGCTGTTGCAACTGCTCGGCAAAGGATGGCCCTATCAGTGCCAAGACGATAAATAAAATTCCCAGTAGGCTAACAACTGTTATGGCAATAGCGATGCCTCGCTTGACTCCTCGTTGCTGAAGCCGTCGCACAACTCGGTTCAAGACAACGGCAAAAACAACTGCTGCAAAGATTAGCAAAAGGAGTTGACGCAGTTGCCATAAAATGTAGAGAGAAATTGCAAAGGCAAGAAAGCCGATCAATTTCCCTAGATTCACAGCGGTACCTCCCTTTTTTGCGTATTTAAGCGATGTTGCTGACTTTAATCCTTTCAAATCAGCTCTGTCATCTTTCCTAGGAGAGTGTTCAAGCGAACTCGCTGAAAGGGATGAATATTACCTTCTGTAGAACTGTACTCGACAAAATTTCCCTGGCACGAAACTTCTTTACCATCGATCCAAGCTTGCTGTAGCGAGATGCCGTGGAGATACAGTCGGATACTGGTGTAAGGAAAAGGATAATTCCCCTGCTGCTCCCAGGTTAGCTCCAAGCCATTATCATCGCGTATCATGTGGAAGCGATCGCATCGGTACTCCCCCTTCCCAATAGCCTTAATCTCAGCTACTGGAATCTAGTAGCCGAACCATTGCTGTGCCAATTGGGATGGTTCCGACTAATCCCGTTTGGATTGCAGACACCCGATAAAGCGCGGTTCCTCCCTGATGATCCATTTTCACGCCACTTAACGTCACTTTTAAAAACTCATTAGGAGCTACAGGTTTGGGAAAGTTAATAGTAACCATACCCTTACTAATTGCTACATTTGCCTCTACTTCCTTACCCATCTGATTAGTCACTTTTGCGGCTTCAAGAGTTCGCATATCATCGGGTAAAGTAATCAATAATTGCTCTAAAGAAAATCCCGTAACTGCGACAGTGATGAAATGGCGATCGCCAATCGCTCTATCCAATCCTGCATCAACAATGAAAGGAGCACTAGCCTTAACGCTGGCTGTCATCTGTGCGTGAGCCATGGGTACAAGAGTCGGTATAACTGTGCCAGTCAGTAGGAGAGCTGATACCGTGCCGAAAACTAAGCGCCTCATAACTTAATCTCCTGGAAATAGGAATTGATGGACTAATGATTTTCTCTAACACTTATGAGACTAAGCGGGTGAGCTGAGAGTTAAGCGAAAAATTTCTATTGTTTTACTGAAAAAACTTGGAAAATAGTTTTAGGCTAAAATTATCTTTTTCTCAGAATAAACTCAGGTTTTTGATATCCTGCCCAAATAGGCAGCTTCATTGCTTTATAGCCTTTCTCGATAGGATGCGGTACATCTGTAAGGGCGCACAGCCGTGCAGCCCTACAATTCTGTGTACCGCTCGTTCAATAAGAAACAGCGCTCTTAGTCAAGAGCGCTGGACAACCACATTACAAACTTGGAACTTTTAGGAGGCTAAACTTAGCCGCGAATACTAGGAGCAGTCGAAGCAACTGGCACAGCTTCACCCGCAGCTAGGTCGAGGGGGAAGTTGTGAGCATTGCGCTCGTGCATTACTTCCATCCCTAAGTTGGCGCGGTTGAGAATATCTGCCCAGGTATTAATTACACGACCTTGAGAGTCCAGTACGGATTGGTTGAAATTAAACCCATTCAAGTTGAAGGCCATCGTGCTGATACCTAGTGCCGTGAACCAGATCCCAACTACTGGCCAAGCGGCAAGCAAGAAGTGAAGGGTTCGACTATTGGCATTGGTTCCCAAGATAATTTCGTTCGTTCGTCCGACTAGGCGACCGAAATAACCATGAGCAGCCACAATATTGTAGGTTTCTTCTTCCTGACCAAACTTGTAACCGTAGTTCTGAGACTCGATTTCGCTCGTCTCACGCACTAGTGAAGACGTAACTAGCGAACCATGCATGGCGCTAAACAACGCTCCACCGAACACACCTGCTACGCCTAACATGTGGAACGGATGCATCAAAATGTTGTGCTCAGCTTGGAACACGAACATGAAGTTGAATGTACCGCTAATCCCCAAGGGCATACCATCTGAGAAGGAACCTTGTCCGATGGGATAGATGAGGAATACAGCAGTAGCCGCCGCAACTGGAGCGCTGAAAGCGACACAAATCCAAGGACGCATTCCCAGGCGGTAGCTCAATTCCCACTCACGACCGATGTAGCAGAAGACACCGATCAGGAAGTGGAAGATAACGAGCTGGTAAGGACCACCGTTGTAGAGCCACTCATCTAGAGAAGCGGCTTCCCAAATTGGGTAGAAGTGCAAGCCGATCGCATTGCTGGAAGGGACAACCGCACCGGAGATAATGTTGTTGCCATAGATCAGAGAACCAGCAACGGGTTCGCGGATACCATCAATGTCCACCGGAGGCGCAGCGATAAAGGCAATGATGAAACAGATGGTAGCGGTAAGCAGAGTGGGAATCATCAACACGCCAAACCACCCTATATATAGGCGATTGTCGGTATTAGTGACCCAATTGCAAAAACGATCCCACAGACTTGCGCTTTCGCGCCTCTGTAAAGTAGTAGTCATAATTTCAATGATTTCGTTGCAAGAGTTTTTGCAGATCGGTTGTTGTTCTTGATTGGTTAACAACCTTGATTAGAGAGTAATAAAGATTCATTAAGCCTGTCAGTTACTTAAAGTTAGTAAAGGTTAGGACTTAAAGTTACTTATTAAAAATGACTCGGTATTTATCGTTATGCCGTTCCCAGGAACCGATATTCCACCAATGGATTACCTGAATAAGTATTTATACTGGCAAAATTATGAAGATGTTGACAATTCAAAGGATTCAGAATTATCTACATCGGTTCGATCTAACTTGATTAAGTCATGAAAAGTTAGTAAGGTTAACAAAACTCAGCAACTTCTTTAATAAAAATGACGCTTGAAGAAGCCCTAGCAGCTTTAGAAACGATTCTCGGCAAAGGGTCGTTAAATGACCTTCAAGAGCTGATCGTGCGCCAATCCTGGGAGCAGAAGAGTTATCCAGAAATCGCTGCAAGTTCTGGTTACGATGATGGCTATGTCAAATATGTGGGGTTTCAGTTATGGAAGTCTCTTTCTGATGCGCTAGGGGAGAGAGTTAGTAAAAATAACTTTCGTGCTGTTCTAAGGCGGTGGCGATCGCATAGCGCGTGCGTAGCGCAATCGGATAAAACTAAGGACACAACTGCAAAGCAACCAATTCCCATAGCACGAGATACCACAGACGTTGTTGAGTTAGGCAAAGCAATCCAAAATCCAGAATCTAAAATCCCAAATCAAACAGACTGGGGAGAAGCAATTGACGTGTCTGTTTTCTACGGACGCGCTAGTGAGATAGAGACTTTAGAGCAATGGATTATCCAAGAACGCTGTCGCTTAGTAGCACTGCTAGGAATTGGAGGGATTGGGAAAACGGCGTTGTCAGTCAAGTTAGCCGAGCAAATTCAGGATCGATTTGAATATGTGATTTGGCGATCGCTTCACAACGCCCCCTCCCTTGACTCGCTTCTCACTAGTGCGATCGAATTCCTCTCAAACCAACAGGAAACCGATTTACCTAAAGAGGTTAATCACAAGATTTCGCTATTACTGAATTATCTGAAAAAGCATCGGTGCCTAATCGTACTCGACAATGCAGAGACAATTCTCTCTAGTCCCATCAGACAAGAAACCTGTGAAGATTACGAGAAGTATGGACAACTGTTTAAACGCATTGGAGAGTCACGTCATCAGAGCTGTTTAGTCGTAACCAGTCGGGAAAAACCTAAAGAAGTAGCGGCACTAGAAGGTGAGAGTTTCCCAGTGCGAGCGTTGCAATTATCTGGTTTGAAAATTCTCGAAGGACGCGCAATTTTTAGAAGTAAAGGTAACTTCTCTGGTTCTGAACATGAGTGGCAAAGTCTGATTCAATCTTATAGTGGAAATCCTTTAGCATTGAAAATAGTTGCTACGACAATCCGCGACTTATTTGATAGTAGTATTGCTAATTTCCTTTCTCAGGGCACAGTTATTTTTGGTGATATTGAAAATCTCCTCGATCGCCAGTTTAGTCAGTTATCCCAGTTAGAAGCTGAAATCATGTACTGGCTAGCAATTAATCGCGAACCCGTTGGCATTACAGAACTCAAAGGCGATTTAGTATTGCCTATACTACCTTCTCAAGTTTTACAAGCATTAGAATCGCTAGAGCGCAAGTCACTGATTGAAAAAGGAGCTGCTCTATTTACCTTACAACCCGTACTGATGGAGTACGTGACAAATCGCTTGAATCAATCAATTGGTCAGGAAATAGAGCAAAGAAAGATTTTTCTCTTCAAAAATCATGCGCTACTCAAAGCTCAGTCAAAAGACTACATTAAAGATATTCAAGCCCTCTTCATCCTGAACCCGATCAGCGAACGATTATTACGGATATTTGGCAGTCTAGAGAACCTGGAAAGTCAGTTAATGGCTATTATCTCCTCTTTAAGAGGAAAATTACCGCTTGAAACGGGATATGTCGCTGGGAATACGATTAATTTACTACTTCAGTTAAAGCAAAATTTGAAAGGGCATGATTTTTCGGCTTTGACCGTTTGGCAAGCCGATTTACAGGGAATAAATTTACACTCTTGTAACTTTTCTGGTTCTGACTTATCCAAATCTACATTTACTGAAGACCTCGGATATATCTTTGGCATGTCAGTCAGCCCAGATGGGCAACTTTTAGCGACGACGGATAGTTATGGCAAGATTCGTTTATGGCACGTTGCCGAGGGACAACAACTCTTATCCTGGGATGGACACATTGGTTGGGTGCGTTCTCTCACGTTTAGTCCTGATGGTAAAACCGTTATTAGTGGTAGTGAAGACGCAACCATAAAATTTTGGGATGTTAATACGGGGAAGTGCTGCCAAACGCTACACGGACACACGGGTTGGATATTGTTTGTTGCGTTCAGTCCTTATGTTGGGAACTATGGCAACCCACCCCTACTAGCAAGTTGCGGTGAAGACACAACTGTAAAAGTGTGGGATGTCACTACAAGTCAGTGTCTTCAAACATTACAGGGTCATACTTCTTGGGTATGCTATGTTGCCTTCAGCCCCGATGGTCAAACACTCGCGAGTGGTAGTAACGACTACACTATCAAAGTCTGGGACATTAATACGGGTCAATGCATTCAAACCTTGCAGGGACATCAAGATGTAGT
>DATNPT010000244.1:0-4707 GCA_036703075.1 Chroococcales cyanobacterium | reverse complement strand
GTAATTTGCAGAACACCTTGGGGATTTTTTAGCAGCCTTCGCTTGTGGCTTTGCGAAACATCACCATGCCAAGCCCAAACGGGAATATCGGCTTCTTTAAGCAATTTGTTGAGACGTTCAAATTGGTCATTAATCAGTGCTTTAATCGTGCCGATGTAGAGGACGCCAATAGTTGAAGAGGGGTTTTGGTGGAGTAGCGTCAAAACGGGTAGGAAGGCAGCTTCTGTTTTGCCGGAGGCCGTGCCCGCTGCGACTAAGAGATGAGCATCGGTATCAAAAATCACCCGACTGGCTTCGATTTGAACTTGTCTTAATTCAGTCCAGCCGTGCGTGTAGATATAGTCTTGGATGAAGGGGGCAAGCCTGTCAAAAGAGCGATCGCTCATAAACCTAGTAGTAGAGTGATAGAACGATAATAACGATCGCATGGAGTTGACTAATAGTGCGATCGCTTTTGATGCATCGGTTTGACCTAACAGAGAATTTTAGCGGAGTCCAGTTAAAATGAGCGCTTTAACTCTACAATTACCTCCAGTTCTCAAACTGAGTGACGAGCAGTTTGAGCAACTGGCTGCTGTTAATCAAGATTTGCGACTGGAACTTACGGCTGAGGGAGAATTGATTATCATGCCGCCTACTGGGGGAGAAACCGGAAACCGGAACTTTGAGATGTACATTGACTTCGGTATTTGGAACCGTCAAGCCGGTTTGGGAAAAGCCTTTGATTCCTCGACAGGGTTTCGGTTGCCGAAAGGTGGTACTCGTTCCCCCGATGTTTCTTGGGTGAGGATGGAACGATGGGAAGCTTTGACTCAGGAGCAACGAAAGAAATTCTTGCCATTGTGTCCTGATTTTGTCATAGAACTGGTTTCGGAAAGCGATGATTTAGACGATGCTCGGCAGAAGATGCAGGAATACTTGGAAAATGGGCTGCGTTTGGGATGGTTGATTATTCCTAAAGCTCAACAAGTAGAAATTTACCATCAAACTCGTGAGGTTGAGGTTTTACAATCTCCCATAAGTTTATCGGGTGAAGATGTTTTACCGGGATTTGTGTTGGATTTGCAGCAGATTTTTGCTTAGGCATTTCCAATTGCGTTGTGCCTACCTCAATGGTTTACTAACTGTTTAAGCTTTTAGAGAAGATATTTCTGAAAAAAACGATCAGTCTACCTTCAACTTGATTATCATTCTCGATACTCAGCCATTTGCGATCGCATTCCGGTATTTTTGCAAAATTGTGATGTCCTCAAGAGTTTTGTGGCGGAATTCCTTTTTATGAACCCCGTACATTTTGCTTTTAACACACCAAAAAGCTATTTCTCATGGAATAAAGCCGAGCGGTATTTTTCTATCATCAAGTAATTAAAGAAAACTTAGGAAACGAAGATTAATTTTTGTTAACAAAGAGTTTACATCTCATTATTCTAAGGCAAAGTTATTTGTTGAGAATAACAGCTCTTTTAAGAGTTGAAGAGTATTATCGATTTTCTCAAATCAGTAGAACCAGCTAGGAGTCCGAGACCAGTTAACTGAACAATAAAGCCTGATAGCCGAAGTAGGGTGAAATTCCCAGGTAGCGAAGATTTGAGCAATGTATTAACAATGCGATCGCGTCAGGTATATCTCTTGTAAAAGTATAAGGGAACCGTCATGTTCATCAATCAGTCCGGTTTCGTAGTAATTAATGCCGTCCTTTTTGTAATCGCTCTCTTCCTTTTGATTCCAATAGCGGTTCTTTTTATTGAATGCATGGCAGCATTATTACCGAGTCGAAGTCAGGTAGGGAATGTTAGCGTCGCCCGACCAAAGGTATCTGTTTTGATTCCAGCCCACAATGAAGCGCTATGTATTGGTAAAACGCTCTCGACGTTGATGCAAGAATTAACAGACCAGGATTGCGTCGTAGTCATTGCTGATAACTGCACTGATGAAACCGCCGCCATCGCGAGGAAGTTTCGTGCTACGGTACTCGAACGAATTGAGCCTAATCGAAGAGGTAAAGGATTTGCCTTAGATTATGGCATAAAGTTTATCAAGGCTAACCCACCCGAAGTAGTTGTGATAATTGATGCCGACTGTACTGTTCATCAAGGCACAATCGACCGGCTAGCTCGGATGGCAGTTGCTCTCAAGCAACCTGTTCAGTCCACCAACCTCCTGGCACCACCCGCCAAACTAACACCGAAGGATACAGTTTCGTCACTAGCATTTACGGTCAAGAACTTAGTTCGTCAGAGGGGATTGAAGCGACTGGGGCTGCCGGGGTTGTTAACCGGTACGGGCATGGCTTTCCCTTGGTCGTTGATTGGCGAAGCTTCTCTAGCCAGTGATAACATTGTCGAGGACAAGCAGCTAGGTTTAGAGCTGACGCTTGCCGGACATCCCCCAGCGTTTTGTGAGGAGGCGTTAGTGACAGGATGTTTGCCACAGGAGGAGCAAGCTGCCAAGACTCAAAGGACGCGCTGGGCTCATGGTCATTTGCAAACTCTGCTGACACAAATTCCCCTACTGCTAAGAGCGTTTGTGGGTCAAAGACGTTTCGATTTATTAGCAGTTGCTCTAGACTTATCTGTCCCACCACTCTCGCTGTTAATTATGATGTGGATGGTTGTCATGGGAGGAGCATTATTATCAGCAGCATTGGGAGCCTCATGGACTCCAGGAATTTTTTTAGCCATCCAAGGACTGCTCATATTCATTGCGATTATTGGCGCTTGGGCGAGGTTCGGGCGTACTGACATACCTCTGCATACGCTTTTGTCTGTACCTTTTTACATTTTTTGGAAGATGCCCATCTACTGGTCTTTTCTAGTGCGACCTCAGAAAGCGTGGATTCGCACCGAGCGAGATACGTAAGTGCTACTTAGACTGGTGACTAGAAGGGATGGGGCAATATTATTCTTATCTATCCATGTCCCCTCCCTTCTCCAACCAACCTACTAGCGTCTCAAACCTAGAAAATAGCAATTCGTTTGATTTAAAATCTCAAATCCCTGTTTGAAAATGCTTGCAGCAATTATTATCGCTTCAGTAGCTAGCTTAACTGTATTTATCTTCATAATAAATAAATTGGCAGCAACATCGAAATTTCAACTAATTGGGGAGTTAGTCAACCATATCAATACGCCAGAAAAAGTGGTTGCTCTGACTTATGATGATGGACCAAGTCCAAGCCATACGAACCAACTACTCAATCTCTTAGAGCGCCTTCAGGTAAAAGCGACTTTCTTTCTCGTCGGTCAAAAGATTGAGGAAAACAAAGAAACAGCTCGATTGCTCCTATCTAAAGGTCATGAGTTAGGCAATCACTCTTATTCTCACCCACGGATGATCTGGAAAAAGCCTTCATTCATCAGAGCGGAAATAGAAAAGACAGACGAACTTCTGCGACAACTTGGCGTGAAGCAAAATCCCCATTTTCGCGCTCCTTTCGGACTCAAATTTTTAATCCTACCTTACATTCTCGCGAAGATGAACAAGAAAAATATCATGTGGAATGTAGATCCAAAAGATTATCAGGAGTCTACCCCTGAGGTCATCTCCAATTATGTCCTCGATCGCGTTATTCCTGGCTCAATTATTCTATTGCATGATTTTGAACGCGCTGACTCACCAACGATACCGGCAACTGAAATTCTCATCCAAAAATTGCAAGAAAAGGGCTACAAGTTCAAAACGGTATCTGAACTCCTCGACTGCTGCTCCCAGACCGACAGATAACGCTCCAGTTATCGACGAATTTGCCAGCATTTAGTAGGATGTGTCATCAAATTAACCAAATAGCAGAAGCAGACAATAAGCTTTCTTACTGTTTCACTAGTGCATCCCGGCAGAAGTAACTGACCACCCCTTGGGGTGGTAAAAAAGAGGTAAGACGCGCTCATGCCGAGTCGATGTGTATGTTCATTAGGAGCTTTCTGTTGACATGGCTTACCCTCAAGCCTCCTATATCAGTTTGACTCCCAAGCAGCAGTTCATCCTGGAACAGATAATACGTCGTCCAAGGAGTTCCCAAGGTTTGGTCAAACGAGTGAAACTAATCCTTGCAGCAGCTAAGGGCACAAATAACACCCAGCTCTCAGTGGCGTTGCAGATGAGTCGCACCACTGTGCGGTTATGGCGCAAGCGCTGGGAAGACTCTGCTGACCGTTTGATGGCTGCCGAAGCCAAGGGTCTCAACGATAAACAGTTGACACAACTAATAATCTCTGTTCTCCAAGACTGTGAACGCTCAGGAACTCCCGTCACCTTCAGCACCGAACAAGTCGTGCAAATTGTTGCGCTTGCCTGTGAAAACCCTAATAAGTCGGGGCGTCCGGTGAGCCACTGGACTCCTGCTGAACTGGCAGATGAAGCGGTTAAAAGAGGTATTGTTGAGGAGATTTCCCCCCGTAGTGTCGGGCGTTTTTTAAAACGAGGCTACTCTACAACCTCATCGCAACCGCTATTGGCTCAACGCCAATCCAGATGACCCAGTTGAGTTCAATGAGCAAGTCACACAAGTGTGTCAACTACATCGGCAAGCTTTGGAGTTGTATCGACAGGGGGTTAATCTCATTAGTACTGATGAGATGACTGGTATCCAAGCATTAGAACGTGCTTGTAAGACTCTACCAATGAAACCCGGACGGGTGGAACTTCAGGAATTTGAGTATATCCGTCACGGAACTCAAAGCTTAATTGCCAATTGGCATGTAGCCTTAG
>DATNPT010000382.1:0-7957 GCA_036703075.1 Chroococcales cyanobacterium | reverse complement strand
TTTGTGCCTGCTGGAAACGCGCATTGCTCCGACGTTGCACTTGAGGCTTTACGGATTCCACGCTCGTGAAGACTTTGGTCAAACCATGCGTTGGGGGGGATATCGACCAACCGTGTTCTTGGAACACGGGCTTGCCGTGGGTATGTTTATGATGGCAGCTACGCTGTTAGGAGTTGTGCTGTGGAGAACCAACGTCATCAAGAAACTCTGGGATTATCCCATGAATTGGCTAGTGCCTGTGCTGTTTGTGACATTTATCTTGAACAAATCCACAGGAGCCTACCTCTATCTGATGATGGGGCTCGGCACCTTCTTTTTTGCTAAGTGGTTTCGTACCGCTCTGCCAATGTTGCTAATTACAGCGGTGATATCATCCTACTTATACCTGGGAGCTACAGGAACACTGTATACTATCCCCGAAGTGAAAGCTTTTATGGCTGCTTCTCAACGATCCGGTAATGATCGGTCTCAATCCTTGGGCTTTAGGATGGTCAATGAGGTAGTACTCTCACAGAAAGCGCGGCTGAGAATGATGTTCGGCTGGGGAGATTCGGGAGGAAGCCGTATATACGATGCCAAAGGTAACGATATTTCAATTACTGACAGCATTTGGATTATTGCGTATGGTCAAAATGGTGCAGTTGGGCTAGCTAGTCTCACAACAGCAATGTTGTTGCCGAGTTTAGTCTTTGGCTTTTTCCGTTATCCAGCTAGGTTATGGTTTCACAGCAAAGTATCACCCGCCGCTGGATTGGCCTTAGTCGTCATTCTGTTTATGTGGGACAGCTCCTTAAATGCCTTCATATCGCCAGTCTATTTGTTGGCTAATGGAGGGTTAGCTGGACTTGTGAACAAAGCTCCAGAAAACCTTAAAGCTAAAAACGTTCGCGCGTCAGCTCCTCGCCGTGTTTTAGTGCCGCAGCGATAAAGCTAATCTAACTAACCGGAATCAAACGAATTGCTTAACCAGAAGAAGTAACTGGGAGGCGATGGAATTTTTCTCCTCAAGTGCCACTCCTCGGTCATCCGCCTAATCAAGAGAATTAGCGATTGCTTGTTAGCCGTGTAGCAATGAATTCCTTTGATCACTTTTATAATCAAAGGCTGACAACGGAGATTGATTAGGAAAATCTTTGAACCCGTAACCTCATACTATTCTTTCGCAAGATTTTACAGTTGTCCAAAACCCAAAACGGGGTTATATTTGAGTTGACAAAAAATAAAGTTTATTGTAAAGATTTGATGAATTTCATTTAGAAAAACCAGCCTATTATCTTCTCCTGTTAAACTCTTGACTTTTTTTAGCCTCAATCCGGTTTGTTTTTATTTTAAAAGTAATCTTTCTTAGGCCAATCTGAATGGTCTTACCAACAAGTCACCTTAGTCTCCTGCTGGGGAAATCTTAAACTTGCCCCTAAAATCGATTAGTGAATCGATAGGCATGTCGAGTAAGAATGTATAGATTTTTTAGAGGTTTGGGAAATTGAGCAACCAAGGGTTGAGTAAAGTCTCTAGGGATGTATCGTCTTAAGTTCACTACAGCCGTGCAAAGCAAAAAACCATGAATTTAGTGAATAGATTAATGAATTTTACTACAAGGGAGATGCGCCTATGCGTTTATTGATGGTGCAATATGCTGGAGATTACCGAGAAGCCGTACGAGGCTTTGATCAAGGCGGCGAGGAAACTTATTATGCTCAAAAATATTCCGTTGACGCTGTTTCTGAAATCGGCAAAACCATTGAAAAAGCTGCCGTTCTTTGTTGTCTTACGAAAGAACCCTATGATGAGGTTCTTAGCAATGGAGTCCATGCAATCGGAGCTGGATTTCAACAAGAAATCCAAGTCAAACCGTTAATCAATTTGATTGAAAAACAAAATCCAACTCATCTCATTGTCCGCACACCCATTCAAGATGTGTTTCGCTGGTCTATTCAACGAAAAATTCCCACGATTGCCATATTAGCAGATTCCTTTTCAACTAAAGGCATGAAAAATAAACTGCGAAATTATTGGCTGTCATCCCTTTTGAATAATCCGCAAATTCACTGGGTTTTTAATCATGGCATAAATTCATCCCTCTCTCTTCAAGAAATTGGGGTGAATTCTGACAAAATAATTCCTTGGGACTGGCCTTCTCAGGTTACTCCAGACTGCTTTCCTGTCAAAACTCTTCCCACCCATAGCCAAACCTGGAATTTAGCTTATGTCGGGTCAATTATGGAGTCAAAGGGAGTTGGCGATATTTTAAATGCCATCGCAAATTTAAAAGCAAAAAACTTTCCTGTCCACCTGAAAATTGCTGGTGGAGGACAAGTTGAAGAATTTATCAACAAAGCCAAGCAACTAAAGATTGAAGACTGTGTGGAATTTCTGGGGTTAGTACCGAATAAAGCTATAGTCCATTTAATGAGACAAGCCGACCTCGTTATCATTCCTAGCCGACATGAATATCCAGAAGGCTTCCCGATGACTATTTATGAAGCACTATGTTCTCGAACTCCAATTGTTGCTTCAGATCACCCCATGTTTCAGAATAAGTTAAAAGATGGAATTAATGCAATGATTTTTCCATCGGCTAACGCTCTTGCTTTAGCAGCTTGTATTGAAAAAACACTATCTAATTCAGAGCTTTACCACCATCTTTCTTTAGGCTCTTCCCAAGCTTGGAAGCAGTTACAAATCCCTGTCAAATGGGCTGATATGATTAATCGCTGGCTGAATAATTCTCCAGAAAACCAGCAGTGGTTGTTTGAACATCGGCTTTCGTCAGGACGCTATAATTCACAAATTTTATAATAGTATCTACCGATTGTATCTTTCCAATATTTCTCACAATTTCAGGACAGGGAAATTTATTTAATCTAAAAAAGAACAGCTTTTGAATCACCTATTCCAGAGCTTTTCAGTCCTTTGCTCCGTTTGTAAGTTCAATCAATAGAACCAATGAAAATAGCTTACCTAATTCTGGCTCATCAATATCCAGAACAACTCATCCGCCTAATTCAGTCACGAAATACAGAAAATGCCTCTTTTTTTATTCACATTAACAAAATGACGGATAGCGCCGTCTATAACAAATTTGTCCAGGGGTTGAGCCATCTTCCGAATGTTCACTTTATCCAGCGCAACGTTATTTACATGTTCGATTTTGGACATACAGAGGCTAGTCTTCAGGGAATAAAAGAAGTCATTGAGAGTAAAACTGACTTTGATTATCTTATTCTTTCCACAGGACAAGATTACTCAATAAAATCGAACGCTTATATTGAAAACTTTTTTCAAGAAAATCAAGGAAAAATTTTCCTTGATTATATGGAAAACCTAACCGTCACTGACGGTCTTTGGCCTAATAGAGGAAATGACAATATCAACTACTGGCATGTGCGGTTATGGAAAATGCGGTTTGTCTTTCCAGGTATTCTCAATTTGAGTTCTCACAACCGATATCGTAACTTTGATAAAAGTTGGTATCGTTTTGTTTCATTCTTTTGGGATAAAACAGTTCCTCTCTTACCCATTAAGCGTCAGTTTCCTGAAGGATTTACACCCTATCGAGGGTCTGCTTATTGGTGTTTTCCAAGAGACTGTGTTGAATACATCTATGATTTCATCAACAAAAATTCCTCTTATGTTAACTTCTTTAAATATGTTGATGGCCCCGATGAAATGTTTTTCCAAACCCTAATTTTGAATTCTCCTTTAAAAGACAGGGTCGTTAATGATAATTTGTTCTATATAGATTGGCATAATCCTAACCCAACTCGGCCTCGAGTATTTGAGAAAAGTGACTTGGAAAGGCTGGCTAGCTCTCCCAAACTGTTCGCTCGTAAATTCGACTTCACCAGATTCCCTGAAATCTTAGACCTACTCGATCAAAAAGTATTGCAAGAAGATAATTAATTTTTGTAAGGTTGATACGAGTGAAATCTCGTAAAGATTTTTCTCTTCAGGAATTAAGCTGCTCTACCACTCGAACTGACCGTCTTGTCCGTTGTCCCATAGTCTGTAGCGGAATCGAGAAAAACTCCAGCCTGACCAATCTGTGGCTGTTGAAACCATCTTATATCTCACAACATCTAAAACTGCCAGAGAGAATAATCTATGTCTGACGATACTCAGCTAGATAGCCCAACCCGTTTACTTGTCGTTATCGTTAACTACCGAACGGCTGGTCTAACCATTGACTGCTTGCGTTCCTTGGATAGTGAAGTGCGATCGCTCCCAGGAACCCGTGTAGTTGTTACAGATAACGCATCTGGTGATGGCTCCGGTGAAAAAATTCAAGCTGCAATTGAAAGCCAGGGGTGGGGAGATTGGGCAACGTTCCAGCCTTTAGAACGCAATGGCGGCTTTGCCTACGGGAACAACGCGCCAATTCGCCCTGCACTCTCGTCACCCAATCCACCCACCTACGTTCTGTTGCTTAATCCTGACACCATTGTGCGCCCCAATGCTTTAAAAGTACTGGTGGAATTTATGGATGAACACCCGGAAGCGGGAATTGCTGGTAGCCGTTTGGAAGACCCGGATGGCACTCCACAGCACTCTGCTTTTCGCTTTCATACAGCCTTCAGTGAACTAGATTTGGGCTTGCGTCTTGGCCTCGTCACGAAGTTATTGAACAACTGGGTCATTGCGCCTCCCATTTCGGACGAAGTTTGTCCCACTGATTGGGTCGCAGGGGCGAGTATGATCATTCGCCGTGAGGTATTGGAGACAGCTGGCTTAATAGATGAAGGTTACTTCATGTACTACGAAGAAATGGACTTTTGCCTGCAAGCCAAAAAAGCTGGATGGAGCTGCTGGTATGTCCCGCAAAGCCATGTTGTCCACCTAGTCGGGCAAAGCTCAGGAGTAACTGATACCAAGCGCCCGCCGAAGCGTCTCCCCCAATACTGGTTTGATTCTCGGCGACGGTACTTTCTCAAAAACCATGGTTGGCTGTACACTGCCCTCGCTGATGCAGCCTGGACAGTGGGTTTTACGTTGTGGAGGATTCGCCGAGTAGTTCAGGGTAAACCCGATCAAGACCCCCCCAATATTTTGGGTGATTTTCTCCGTAACAGCGTGTTCCTCAAACGGCAGTTGAGTTAACTGCCACATAGCCCTCCTAATTATTCAAGACTGAGCTACGATGAGCTCACCCTCTCAATTTTCTTCAAGAAAACATGCTTCCCCGTAGAGGAGATTATGGTTACACAACCTGACATCCTATCCAGTGTGAATGAATCAGAAACCCCAAACTTGGGACTCTGGCAACAGATCAAAGAAGACTGGATTGCTCATGGACGGGATTGGACTAAACCAGGATTTCGGGCGGTAGCCGTTTATCGCTTTGGAGTCTGGAGAATGAAGATTAAATCCTTAATTCTTCGGGCTCCTTTCAGCATTCTCTATCGCGCGTTATTTCGCAAAATTCGTAACACTTATGGGATTGAATTGCCTTACAGTGCTCAACTCGGTCGCCGTGTGGTGATTGAACACCAGAGTTGTATTGTAATTCATGGGGATTGTGTAATCGGCGACGATTGTATTATCCGCCAAGGAGTGACGATGGGAAATCGTTATCTGGATCGTGCCTTCGATGCCCCCAAATTGGGTAAGCGTGTCAACGTAGGAGCCGGAGCCAAACTCTTTGGTAACATCACTATTGGCGATGACGCAAGCATCGGAGCCAATGCCGTGGTACTCACAGACGTTCCCGTAGGAGCAACAGCTGTAGGCATTCCTGCCAAAATTATCAATTCCAAAAAGTCCGAACAAAGTTCTGGGAAAAATTAAATTTTCTCAAAATTTAGCGACCCATTTGGATGAGATTTTTCATCTAAAAGTAAGTTAACCTTAAACAATTTAAGGCTTAGAATTCAGCGTAATTTTTAACTGAATTGAGCAAGCCTCGGTTCGCTGTTTCCTGATTATAAATTCTGCCATTGCTACCTCACGCGCGCATTAAAAATTGCGTGGAAATAGCGACTGTAATAATTTATCGATTTCGGAATAGATACCTATCATCTCTAACGAAACAAGGACGTAAACAGCCGCTGACCTAAGACAAGCGTCTACGTAACACTTGCCATCACTTTCACGATTGCTAAGATAGTGTTTGACATAAAAGAGCGAATTCAACATTCCTCTACGTTAACAACATCTCTCTGCCTGATTGTCGAACAAAAAGACAGCAGGCAAGCGCTTGATTGATCGAATATAATGACTTGATCGCTAACCCGAAGAATTCCAAATTCTGGTTGGCGGGGTGGGCAATGAGAGTGCTTAATGAATATTATCCCGACTAAAATTTCTGACGTTCTGATTATTGAACCCCGAGTCTTTGAAGACCAACGTGGTTTCTTCTACGAAAGTCACAACGAGAAAGCGTTCCAAGAGAAAACTGGAGTAGACGTTCGTTTCGTCCAAGACAATCATTCGCGTTCCTCTTCACACGTTCTGCGAGGCTTACACTATCAAATTCAACAACCCCAAGGGAAGTTAGTCCGTGTAGTCGCAGGGGCGATATTTGATGTTGTGGTGGATCTGAGAAAAAGCTCTCCAACCTTCGGTCAATGGGTTGGCAGCCTACTCAGTGCAGAGAACAAGCAACAACTCTGGGTACCAGAGGGATTTGCTCACGGATTTTGTGTACTCTCAGAAATTGCTGAAGTCCTGTATAAAACCACTGATTATTATGCGCCTCAACATGAGCGGTGCGTGGTTTGGAATGACCCCGACATAGCGATCGCGTGGCCTCTTACAGACGCCCCCATTGTATCCGCCAAAGACCAAGCGGGTCTGCCCTTTAAGGAAGCCGAGGTATTTCCATGACCCGCATTTTACTCACAGGTAGCACAGGACAACTGGGACAAGAACTGCAACGCACCCTCACTCCCTTGGGGGAAGTCATTGGAGTGGGGCGCGAGACAATGGATTTGTCTCAAGCCACCAGCGTTCGTCAGCGTCTAGTTGAAGTCAAACCTGACCTGATTATCAATGCGGCGGCTTACACGGCTGTTGACAAAGCTGAGTCGGAACCGGAATTGGCAAAAGCGATCAATGCGATCGCGCCCACCATCATGGCGGAGGAAGCCCAACGGCTTGGAGCTACCCTCATTCACGTTTCCACAGACTACGTCTTTGATGGTCGGAAAAATACTCCTTATATGGAGGACGATACCCCTAACCCGCTGGGTGTCTACGGACGAACCAAGTTGGAAGGAGAGGAAGGAATTCGCGACAAATGTGCGCGTCACCTGATTCTGAGAACCGCTTGGGTTTATGGCACCTTTGGTCAGGTTAACTTCGTAAAAACTATGCTGAGGCTCTTCGCCGAACGCGAAGAGGTTCGTGTAGTCGCCGATCAAATAGGGTCTCCCACTTGGGCCGCGGATTTGGCTCAAGCGATACACGCACTTGCGTGTCGCTGCTCAGAAACCACACTGCTGACTCAAACAAGCCAAGAACTTGAGCAGCCATCTGTTCCCATGGGGACTTATCACTATACCAATAGTGGCGTTGCCAGTTGGTACGACTTCGCCGTTGCCATCTTCGAGGAAGCCAAACCTCTTGGTTTTCCGTTGAAAGTACAGCGCATCGTACCCATCACAACGGCAGAATATCCTACGCCTGCGACGCGTCCGGCTTATTCGGTGCTTTCTGGCAAGAAGATTTCAGCCGTTTTGGGAAGCCATCCTCCCCATTGGCGACAGGGACTAAGACAAATGCTTGAGGAATTTTACTCTTACAAACATGAAAGCACTTATTCTGTCGGGCGGTAAAGGCACACGTCTGCGACCCCTTACATATACTGGCGCAAAGCAACTGGTTCCCGTAGCCAACAAACCCATCCTTTGGTACGGAATTGAAGCCATTGTCGAGGCCGGAATTACCGATATTGGCATTATCATCAGCCCAGAAACCGGAGGCGAGGTAAAAGCCAAAACCGGAGATGGCGAACGCTTTG
>DATNPT010000028.1:0-6341 GCA_036703075.1 Chroococcales cyanobacterium | reverse complement strand
CCTTTGTCACCGATCCCTACATTCAACACCATCATCCACGATCGCTGCTGTGTACTCCCATCCTTAAGCAAGGCAAACTGGTTGGCATTCTTTACCTGGAAAACAACCTGAGTACGGGAGCATTTACTAGCGATCGCTTAGAAGTGCTAAAACTTCTCACGGCTCAAGCGGCAATTTCTTTAGAAAATGCTCGACTCTATGAGCGGCTAGAGGACTATTCGGAGACGTTGGAAGCAAAAGTAGACGAGCGAACTCAGGCTTTGCAACAGGAAATCGCCGATCGGATCGAAGCCGAAGAAGCCCTGAAAGCCTCAGAAGCGGAACTGCAACTCATGTTTGCTGCCATGACTGATACAGTCACCGTGTTTGATGCCCAAGGACGATTCTTGAAACACATCGAGACTCAATCTGCCCTTGCCTACAAACCTCGCTTGAACCGGATTGGCAAAACGGTGCATCAAGTCTTTCCTCAACAGACGGCTGATTTATTTGTGGATGCCATTCGGCGGGCGTTGTACTTGCAAGAGAGTTCTCGCCACATCCTAGACTGCCCGGAAAGTCTACCCCTCAACCAGCGCGGTATTAGTGTGGAATATAGTTTGCCGATTCAGGGCAAAAGAACTTGGTTCTCTGCCAGTGTTTCTGCCCTGTCCGAGAATACGGTGCTTTGGGTAGCTCGCGATATGAGCGATCGAAAACTTGCCGAGGAAGCATTGCGACAGAGTGAAGCCAATTACCGTAACCTGGTGCAAACCGCCAACTCGATCATCATCCGCTTCGATACTCAAGGGCGGATTCGATACTTGAACGATTACGGGCAGACGTTTTTTGGCTATGAGGAGAACCAGATCTTAGGACGTACCCTTTTAGAAACCATCGTTCCAGAAACAGAAACCTCTGGGCGTGACCTTAAGCAATTCCTTAGCAATCTCTTTCAAGACCCTGACTCCTATCTCCGAATGGAGAATGAAAACATTTGTCGGGATGGCACACGAGTTTGGATCACTTGGTCGAATAAAGCAATTTTTAATGAACAGGGACAGTTAGTTGAAATTCTATCGGTTGGTAATGACATCACCAAACGCAAACAAGCCGAGGAAGCCCTGCAACAGAGCGAAGAGAATTACCGTAATCTAGTACAAACTGCCAATTCGATTATCGTCCGCTCCGACGATCGAGGGCGGATTCGATACTTGAACGACTACGGGCAGAAGTTTTTTGGCTATGAAGAGAGCGAAATTTTAGGACGCACCCTATTAGAAACCATCATTCCAGAGACGGAAACCTCTGGGCGTGACCTGAAACAATTCGTTAGCAATGTTTTTCAAGACCCTGACTCCTACCTACTAGTCGAGAATGAAAACATTTGCCGGGATGGTACTCGGGTTTGGGTCACTTGGTCTAATAAACCAATTTTGGATGAGCGGGGTCAGTTAGTTGAAATTTTATCCGTTGGTAACGACATCACAAAGCGCAAACAAGCGGAAGAAGCCCTACAACAAAGCGAGACGAAGTTTCGCAACATCTTTGAGAATTCCCAAATGGGTATTTTCCGGACGCGGATGGAAGATGGTTTAATTCTTGATGCCAATCAACGCTATATCAACATATTGGGGTTTGATTCACCAAGTCAAGTGATTGGAATTAAACACTCCGTAGATTTCTACGTCAATCCTAGCGATCGCCAACGAGCCGTTGAACACCTACAAATTCATGGAGAACTGCAAAACTTTGAAGTTCAGCTTCGCAAACGCGATGGAAGTTTGTTTTGGGCGCTCTACTCATCCCGTCTTGATGCCGATGCTGGATACATGGAAGGCGTGATTGCAGATATCAGCGATCGCAAACTTGCCGAAGAAGCCTTGCGACAAAGTGAAGAACGATTTCGGGCAATTTTTGAGAATGCGGCATTAGGAATTGCGATCGCAGCCGTAGACGGTGAGAATTTACAGATGAACGCGGCTGTACTTCAAATCCTCGGCTACAGTGAAACAGAACTACGCCGTCTGAAATTTACAGAGTATACCTATGCCGACGATCTGGAAGCAGATTTGGTGCTGTATCGCGAGCTACTGGCAGGGCATCGCGAGTCTTACCAGATGGAAAAACGCTACATTCACAAAGAGGGGCATTTAATTTGGGTGCGCTTATCGGTTGCAGCCGTTCGAGATGTGAATGGCAACGTGTTATTCGTCGTCACGACGACTGAGGATATTAACGATCGCAAACGAGCAGAAGCGGCCCTGCGCGAGAGTGAAGCCACCACCCGCGCGTTGATTAGCGCCATTCCAGATTTACTGATCAGGACGCGAGAGGATGGGACTTATTTAAACATCGTCAGTGAGGGTACGCTAAAGCGGTTCAATCCTAGTCGATTCTTCGCAGGTACGCGAGTTGAAGATTCAATGCCTCCCGCTCTCGCCCAACAACGACTATTCTTCATTCAGCAAGCCTTGCAAACAGGTGAACTGCAAATCTACGAACAGCAGGTTCCGCTCGACGGGCAAATTCAATACGAAGAAGTGCGAATTGTTGTGACTGGGGAAAATGAAGTACTGATCATGGTGCGCGACATCACCGAGCGCAAACAAACCGAAGAAGCGCTGCGCCAGAGTGAACTCAAATTCCGCAGCATTGTTGAAAATGCTAACGACATCATCTACATTCTGACGCCAGAGGGTATTCTCTACTACGTCTCTCCTAACTGGGTCAATATTCTCGGACACCAACCCAACGAAATTATTGGAATACACTTTACTCCCTTAATCCATCCTGATGACCAACAACAATGCTTAGAGCGATTTGTTGGGTTAGTTGAGGCAAACGAACCGATTTTGGGCTTAGAATATCGCGTCCAGCATAGAGAGGGAGGTTGGCGTTGGCACGTCTCTAATCTGGGTACAGTAGAGGATGCGGAAGGCAAGGTGCTGTATTGTGTGGGAGTCGCACGAGATATTAGCGATCGCAAAGCAGCAGAAGTTGCACTGCAACGCCGAGCTGAACTCGATAACTTACTCAGCCAAATCTCACGTCAGTTCATCGATCGAGACGGAGAAACAGCAGTTCCAGTTGTTTTAGAGTTGATCGCTCGCCACATTGGTGCAGAACGGGCAGCAATCTTTGAATACGATAACAATCGCACCCGATGTCAATTAGTTTATGAATGGTGTGCTGAGAATATTCAACCGCTGACACCTGAAGCCAGAGGATCGAGCATTGATGAATATCCACTTTTGCATCAACAGTTCTTGGCTAAACGAGTGTTGTATACGCACGATATTCATCTGATTCCTGACGAACCAGAGCGGCAGTTATTCATTAAGCAGTCGATTCAGTCGGTGTTAGTCGTGCCGATGATCTATCAAGAAAGCGTGACAGGATTTATTGGAATTGATGTTGTTCACTTCCAAAAACGCTGGAGTCAAACCGATATTAATAGCCTCAAACTGGTTGGAGAGCTGATCGCGATTGGACGAGCAAGGCAGAAGGCAGAAGTTGCCCTACAACAAGCCAAACTTGCAGCAGAAGCGGCAAATCGCACCAAGAGCGAGTTTTTAGCTAACATGAGTCACGAGCTGCGAACACCGCTCAACATTATTCTAGGATTCACTCAACTCTTGCAGCGCGATCGCATTCTCACGGCGCAACAACAAGACTATCTAGGTACCATCACCCGCAGCGGCGAGCATTTGCTGGAGTTGATTAATGATGTCTTAGAAATGTCTAAAATTGAAGCCGGACAAGCCCGTTTGAATGAAACTAACTTCGATCTCCATTATTTGCTCAACACCTTAGAGGAGATGTGGCAGCAGAAAGCCTCTGCCAAGGGACTTCAGTTAACCGTTGAGCGGCAAGCCTCTATCCCTCAATATGTGCAAACGGATGAGAGTAAGTTACGCCAAGTCTTGATGAACTTACTCTCAAATGCGATTAAGTTTACTCAAGTGGGTACTGTAACGTTGCGCGTGTCATTAGTCAGCCGTGAAGCGCAAATGACAATACAAACAACCAATGACCAAGAACAAATAACCATTTACTTTGAAGTCGAAGATACCGGAGCGGGAATTGCCCCAGACGAACTCGAAATCTTGTTCAATGCCTTTGCTCAAACCGAAACGGGGCGCAAATCTCAACAAGGAACAGGACTAGGATTGGCGATTAGCCGAGAGTTTGTGCGGCTGATGGGTGGCAACCTGACGCTAGAAACCCAGGTAGGGCAGGGAACTACGTTTCGGTTTGATGTGCCAGTGGCGATCGCTTCTGCATCTGAACATTTAACCCGTAAGCATTATCAGCGTGTAATAGGGCTAGAATCAGGGCAACCCCGCTATCGCCTGCTAATTGTCGAAGACAAGTGGGAAAATCGGCAGCTCTTGCGAAAAATGCTAGAACCAATTGGGTTTGAGGTGCAAGAAGCCATCAATGGACAAGAAGGAATTGCCCTATGGGAAAGCTTTGAACCCCACTTGATCTGGATGGATCTACGAATGCCTGTGTTGAACGGTTATGAAGCGACCAAACAAATTAAATCACACTTAAAAGGACAAGCAACGGTGGTTATTGCCTTGACAGCAAGCGCCTTTGAGGAAGAACGAGTAGTGGCGCTATCAGCAGGTTGCGATGATTTTGTGCGTAAACCCTTCCGCGAAGCAGAAATCTTTGAAAAAATGGCTCATTATCTGGGAGTGCGCTACATTTACGAATCGCCTTCTCCTGCGTCTCCCAAACCCGAAGCGGCCGATCCGCTCAACTCAGAACGGCTCTACGTGATGTCTGCGACATGGCGAGAGCAGCTTCATCAGGCGGCGACTCAAGTGGATGCAGACCTAGTATTACAATTAATTCGTCAGATTCCACCCGAACATGATACTCTGGCTCTGGCGTTGGCTGAGTTGGTGAATCACTATCGATTCGATCGCCTTGTTGCAATAACTCAACCTCAACTGTGACATCCTCCAACGCCAAAGGCAATATCTTGATTGTTGACGACACACCGGACAACCTGCGCCTGCTGTCGTCTACGCTGACGGAGCGCGGGTATAAAGTGCGAAGTGTGATCGACGGTGCAATGGCGCTGATGGGCGCACAAGCCGCCCCACCTGACCTGATCATGCTTGACATTAGGATGCCAGATATGGACGGCTACGAGGTTTGTACTCGCCTGAAAACAGATGAGCGAACCCGCGAGATTCCGGTGATTTTTATTAGTGCGCTCGATGAGGTACTCGATAAAGTCAAAGCCTTTAGGGTTGGCGGTGTAGACTACATTACTAAACCGTTTGAGTTTGAAGAGGTTTTAGCTCGAATTGAGAATCAACTGACTATCCGGAACTTGCAAAAGCAGCTAAAAGCGCAAAATGAAAAGCTCCAGCAAGAGATTAAAGAGCGTACTTTGGTAGAAGAGGCACTCCGAGTAGAACAAAAAAAGTCAGAAGGCTTATTGTTAAATATTTTGCCTGAGGCGATCGTACAGCAGCTCAAGCAAAATCAAGGTGTTCTTGCCGAACGCTTTGATGAGGCAACGGTTCTATTTGCTGACTTGGTAGGCTTTACATCCCTTGCCGCTCACGTTTCGCCCCTAGAACTGGTTGGCTTGCTCAATCAAATTTTTTCAGAGTTCGATCAACTGGCATACCAGTACGGTTTAGAGAAAATCAAAACCATTGGAGATGCCTACATGGTGGCAGGAGGATTGCCAGTGCCAAAGCCAAACCATGCCGAAGCGATCGCACAAATGGCGTTAGATATGCAAAGCGCGATCGCTCGCTTTCAAATCAAGCCAGATGAAACGTTCCAAATTCGTATTGGCATCCACACCGGGCCAGTCGTCGCCGGGGTGATTGGCGTAGCGAAGTTCAGCTATGACCTTTGGGGAGACACGGTGAATACAGCGGCACGCATGGAATCTCATGGAGTGATTGGGGCAATTCAGGTTACGGAACAGACTTATGAGCGATTACGCTCTCAGTATCTTTTTCGAGAGCGGGGGATTATCCCGGTAAAAGGTAAGGGTGAGATGAGAACGTATTTCTTGATTGGTAGAAGAGACAATTAGAAAACTGTGTGAAACTTAGCTCTGGGGTGTCAGTATGCTTGTCCTGCCGAATATCGAGGTTCACGCCCAAATTTACTCCAGCACCAATTCGCTAGTTTACCGAGGGACAAGCCAACCGGACAATACCCCGGTTATCCTCAAACTCCTCAAACAAGACTATCCCACTGCATCAGAACTCACCCGCTACAAGCAGGAATATGAAATTACCCGCTCTTTAGATCTCGAAGGGGTGATTAAGGTTTATAGCCAGCAAGTCTATCAAAGAACGCTGGTGATGATTGTGGAG
>DATNPT010000374.1:0-17871 GCA_036703075.1 Chroococcales cyanobacterium | reverse complement strand
GGCATATAGGTAACTTTTTTCTAGAAGTGCCTTAGCAAGTTATTTAGCGATTTCCGCTACCGGAACTGCTGCCGCCAGACTGATTCATCATGTTGGAACCACCATTTGCTGGCTGATTATTCGCTGGGTCAAATCTATCATCGCTGGGTTGACGCAGTGTTGGATTAGACCTCTCATCATCTCGTGAGAGAGCGCGATCGTCAGTAGATTGCTGATTCGTGCTGTTGGTAGTCGATTCCCGATTCATTGTGTTGGAGCGACTCTCACTGGACTGTCCGTTTCCTGGGAATCCTTCACCAGTAGTAGTTCTTCCACTTTCTGGAAGAGCATTGCCACTAGTAGAGCCCTGATTCGTTGTATTGTAGTTGCGAGCAGTGGGGCGATTATTATTCATTCGCGCCATTCCACAGAAGTATCCGCCGCCACTGGTTGCATTACCTTCATAACCTGCACAGGTATTATTGTTAGTGCTCGTTTGTGCCACGGCGGGTAACCCGAGCAGGAGACTAACGCTAGCAATCCCGATTAGACTTGCAATCTTTTTGAAAGAGTTATTATTCTGTTGCTCGTTCATTGGTGTTCCCTCAGACTTATGATTAAAATGTTTTGAGCTTCTATGCCATCTCGCAGATTCAACTGGTCATTATTTATTTTTTTTTGAAATAGAATAGGTTACTAAGTTCAAACAATTGAGAGGCATATTTATTGGAGCTGCTTATACCAAGGTAACTTCACGATTTTTTACGTTCGTCCATCCAAAGAGTCATCTAGGATTAACTTCACTGTGTGTCTTTGGATACAGATTTTTATGACAGCTCTCTTCAGGTATCATGATAAAAGCCTCAGTCCAATCAGATTGGACTTTGGATAGTTGAAGCATAAAACAGTATAAAGTGACTTACATTCCGACTCAGGAGAGTTTTTGATTATCCTTCTTGATGGTCTCATGGGTTGCTTAGGTAGTTCACCTGGCTTTAAATCAGTTGTCTTCATTCTTCAACTTTCATTCGATTTAGAACAGTCAAGTTTTTCAAGTTAAGATGCAATTTAAGCGTGGTGCATCCCAATGCAAGCAAAAATACCGGAGTGCGATCGCACTCCGGTCAGATACGGTTGGCTCAGGGGTATCCCAATGCAAGCAGGCTTAATTTTGGCTAAAGTCCCAATAACAAAACAGGCAGTAGCATCATCAACTACTGCCTGTTTTGTTATTTGTGTGAATTTATCTTGAGTGCAAGCTTATCGCGTTTCTCGATCTAGTGAGGTACATCTTCAAAACCTAAAGGCTTGATATACAAAATCTGGGTCTACCTCAGTTATATGGAAAACGCTATATGATGCTCTGCGAAGATTAACTCGCCGGAAACAATATCTTTGCCTTAGGCTCGATAGTCCTGATCTGCGGGGTCGCCATAGGGGTCTTCGCTGGCTGGGCGGACATCACCATAGGCACTGGATTCACCGGGGTCGCCATAGGGGTCTTCGCTGGCTGGGCGGACATCACCGTAGGCACCGTATTCACCGGGGTCGCCATAGGGGTCTTCGCTGGCTGGGCGAACATCGCCGTAGGCACCGTATTCACCGGGGTCGCCGTAGGGGTCTTCGCTGGCTGGGCGAACATCGCCAGGGTCGCCATAGGGGTCTTCACTCGCTGGACGGACTTGGCGATCGTATTCAGCATCGCTCTCCTCTCCGAGGAGGGCATCTTTTACCTGTCGAAAAAATCCATCTACCATGATCGATCTCCTTGTTTAGTTGATTGGTCATCCTTTGCCTATGTGCCAAGTCGTCTAAGCGACGGTTAGTAGGCTAAGCTTGGGTCGTTCGCTAAGTCTGTCAGATCGCGACCTGTGGTTCTGCCGTTGTAGCCCTGGAAGTCGCGGTACTGTTGCGCCTCTTGCTCTGGAACTCGAATTCCTCCTGGTGGTGGCGTTACCCAGTGAACCTGATGCTGAGCATCGCGGTAGTAGACACGTCCATTTTTGGAAAGGTAGTACTGCCCCTCGGCTCCTTGCCCTTGGCGGTTTCTATGCCTTTGATAAAGATAGTAAAGTGCAGCAGCTCCAGCCAAGATCGCAACTTTTTGTGTATTTGATAATCCCCTCCTATTCTGGGGTTGGCGATTAGGAGAAGCTTGTGCGATCGCACTTGTATTTCCTACAGGCGATGGCACAGCCATACTCCGTTGTATGGCTACACCCGTAAAAAAGGGAACTCCGAGTAAACCTGACAGCAACACCGCTAGTGGTCGTGAAAATTTTCGATTCTCCGAATACGTAACGTTCATCGTCTCTAGTCACCCTGTGTGATGGAAGGCGATTTTTTAGTGGTGTCTACGAATCTGAGCTGTTGCAACGAAAAAGAAAAACAGAAAATTAATCGATCTCCCAATTTTTTGGAAAAACTATTTTTTAGATGGCTTGCACCAGCACAAGAAATGTTTATCTCTTCTAATCTTGAAAGAGTAAAGAGATATTTTCTATCCCACTTCAGGCATAATATTTGTTAAATAATTCAATCTTGAGGAATAAACCTATAAGGTTAGAAGTAAGCTATACCAGGAGCTAAGCGGCTGAACTACAATAACACGAGATTGGCCTGTAGAAGATTAAGCGATCGCAAAAAATTACTTAGATGCACGCTAAGGCAAGCTAATGACAACCCAAGAAATTCATCTGGAGCTACTGCTCAGTAAGCAAGTCGTGGATGCCACCGGGAAATCAATCGGACGGATTGAGGAGGTACGAGCTGAACAACAGGGCGATGAATGGGTGATTCAGGACTATCTGATTGGAACTCCGGCTTTATTAGAAAGACTATCGGCTTGGACGGTTGGGTTAGCAATTTTACGCCTAATGGGAGCGCGGAAACTTCAGGGCGGGTATAAGGTGCCTTGGGACAAACTGGATTTGAGCGACCCCGAACATCCGCGTCTATCCTGTACTCTGGAAGAACTCCAGAGTTTTAACTAATCGAGCTGATTGAGAAAAAACTTAATCAGTGGACGCTAGGCGAACGTGCTGCAATTCCTGTTGTAAAAAGTTCCCCCATTGAGCGGCGAGGGGAATTTCAGTAAAGGGAACTTTAATCGAAGTAGTGGGTTCTGGAAAGAGAAATTCAAGTGCGATCGCTTTTCCTTTAGCAGGCGGTGTCTCTAAATCTGCTACGCGATCGTCCACCAGCAAGCGAATCGATTGTACATCTTTGAGAGAGAAGGTTTTTAGCTCTACTGGTCCCTGGCGTGTTGGTTTTCCCCAGGTTAAGTCGCTACCGTTTTGACCCAGCACTGCATAAATATCGTACTTGGCTCGCTCAAACTGCGTTGCCCAATTTCGATAGGCTTCAATTTTTTGGTATTCGTTCCAACCCGACCAAGCTAACCAAATAAATGCTGCCAATAAAGGTAACCAGAGTAAACCGCGTTCCATTTTGCAATTTGCACTCTCAAAAACAACCCCGTACTCTATCTTGCACGTAGTTGTGCAACAGTTGGATCGGACTGGGGACAGACTAAGTTGACTACTATTCAATTTACTAAGTACGAATACTCAGTTAAAGACTAAAAACTGGTAATTGTTCATTGAAGATGAAGACCTGTAACTAGTCCAAGTCCGCTAAACTCAGCTGGAAACCGATGAGTTATGGTAGAGGTTAAAACTGGCGCGACAGCGGGCGGGTTGCCATGAGAAAGTTTTTGATACTTTGTTTGTTTGTTATAGGTTTGGGGTTTGCCCTGTTTAATTTTAAGGGTCTAGCCAATCAAGGAAAGTTTCAGTCGATTGTGCTGGACTTCCGGGAAAGCGTTCCCGCTTCGGAGATTGAAGCGAAAGTCAATCTACTAGCCGAGAAGTATAACCTCGATCCACACCTTAATAGTGAATTTTCAGCGGCTGACCACGTATATATTGCCAAAGGCGATCGCAAGACAATCGGCGAACTGAAAAAGTTAGGCTTCGGCAAGCTTACAGAATTTATTGAACCCAATTACATTTACCAAGCCTTAGAGGTTCCCAACGACCCGGAATACAGCCAGCAGTGGAACTTGCGGAGTATCAATATTGAGTCGGCATGGGATGAAACAAAAGGGAGTGGTGTCACCGTCGCCGTCATCGATACGGGTATCAGTCCCGTCCCCGATTTGAAAGATACCAAATTTGTCAAAGGTTACGACTTCGTTAATGACCGGATTGAGGCGTATGATGATGCGGGCCATGGCACCCATGTGGCTGGAACAATTGCTCAATCCACCAACAACGGTTACGGCGTTGCCGGAATTGCTTACGAAGCTAGCCTGATGCCGTTAAAAGTACTAGGTGCTAGTGGTGGCGGTACGGTTGCGGATATTGCTGAAGCCATTCGCTTTGCCGCTGATAATGGTGCCGATGTGATTAACATGAGTTTGGGTGGTGCTGGCGAGAGCAAATTGATGGAAGAAGCGATCGCCTACGCTCACCAAAAAGGAGTCGTTCTCGTCGCCGCAGCCGGTAATTCCAACCAAAACTCAGCCTCGTATCCTGCCCGCTATCCCCATGTAATCGGTGTCTCGGCGCTAGATCCATCTGGTGCTAAAGCTCCTTACTCAAACTTTGGTGCTGGGGTTGATATCTCAGCCCCTGGTGGGAGTGAAGCCGGTCAGATTTTGCAAGAAACCATTAGTCCAGAAACGGGCGAACCAGTCTTTGCTGGCTACCAAGGCACCAGCATGGCAGCCCCTCACGTTGCAGGTGTTGCCGCCTTAGTCAAGGCCTCTGGCATCAAAGAACCTGATGAAATCCTCGGCGTCTTGAAGAAATCCTCACGAGTTATCCAGCAAGACCCTCTCAATCACTTTGGTTCCGGTCATCTGGACGCAGCCGCTGCTGTTAAGCTGGCGCTCAAAGGACAAATTACATTCAAGGACTTCTTCCGCTGGTTGCGAGACAACGGTTATCTCAATCCTCGATTCTGGGTTGATGGCGGAACTGTAATGTTACTGCCTAAAATCGCGATGGTTCTCGGTTCTTATCTTCTCGCCTGGTTCCTGCGGAATTATTTGCCCTTCTGGAGTTGGTCGCTGGCTTCCGGGTTAGTCGCTGGGAGTTCTGGGCTATTTTTCCTGCGCGGTTTTTACATCTTTGACCTACCTCAGTGGCCGTTCCGAGTGATGGGCAGTTCCATCCCTGAATTAGGTGGTGCGGTACAGGGCAACGCTTTATTAAACCCAATCTTTGCCAGCGTGTTGATTCCCTTTATCTTAGTCGCGTTACTCTTAGGTCATAAGCAATGGAAGTGGCTGGCAATTGGGTCTGCCCTCGGTGTTGCGAGTTGTCTAGCGGTGAGTGCCGTAATGTCCCCTGGCATGATGTGGCTGGGTGGCGGTATTGTTGCTCGCGTCTTCCTCGTTGCCAATGCCCTTCTGTGCTTCGGACTTGCCTATCTAGCCTCAAAAGGAGAGGAGCAACCTGCATGAGCGTTAAGGTTACTGGCGTTATCGAACGCAAAGGACTCGGACCAGGCACTTGGGCGTTAGTTACCGACTCAGGAGAAACCTACGAACTCAAGGATGCCCCAAATGAATTAAAGAAAGCCGACTTAAAAGTCAAGGTTGAAGGTCAGGTACGAGATGATGTGATGACCTTCGCCATGATTGGGCCAGTCCTTGAAGTCAAATCTTATAAGGTTCTAGATTAGAGTTTCCTGGCAAGGAGCTAACGATTGGAATCACTGATTTACCTCCTTTTCACCGTAGAGTGAGTTTTAAGCCGAATGGCACTGATTGAAAGACTCTTATCAGAACCGATCGACGCTTGTGCAGGGGGTCTGGGGGTTCCCCCAATCTTGGTTTTTCCCAAACAACGATCGCTTTTCGCCTAAGTCAGTGCCATTCGTCTTAAACCCGCCCAAGCGGGTTTTTATATAAGCGTTTGGTCAGCCTCTCCTGCAATTGAGTCAACGATCTGGATAGAGGAGAGTCAGACAGCATCCTGTTTGCCTCATACAATAGTGGTTAGGCGATCGACTCATGGAAGTTAAGAGTTTTGAACTCCTTCATCCTTTGTTTAAAAAAAATCCCCGACTCAAACCGGTGAGCCGAGGAACGTCAATCAGGGTGCATCTACCATCCAATTATTCCCAGGCTAGCTAGAGTCATCCGGATAAATCGAGGACAAGTCGCTCCCTAATTCTGAAACGTTGACATTACTCGTCAGAGAAACTATGACGGCAAACCTGGAAACTTTCAGATAAATGCATCAATCTATAAGTAGATGTAGACAGGTCTATCGCATCCTCAAGACTTTCACGACAGGTGAAGACGCCCTTGAAATTGAGCAACATCGATCGGGTAGCAGTGGCACAGGAATTCCACATCTCAGTAACCCCTTTAGGGGCAGACGACTATTTGGTGCGTATCGAACGCCTCGCGCCAGGAGTTCCCCTGGCAGAAGAACAGGTCAACTGGCCTGTGGAAGATTGGATAGCGCAGGCGCGGCAGCTGATGAACGACCCACTTTTGGGCGTGTTGGAAGGGAACGCTGCTTTTCAACAACCAGACAGCAGCTTTTTTTTACCTGCATGGGACGAGCCAGTCAGCCCATCGGCTCGTAATTTGGTGGAACTGGGTCAGCAACTGTACAACGCTCTATTTCAAGGGAGCCTGCGAGATAGCTGGATGATGGCGCAAGCGATCGCGCAAAATCAGCGCCAAGTATTGCGGCTACGTTTAGGGTTAAAAGGAGTTCGGTTGCCCCGCTTGCCCTGGGAAGTCCTGCATGCAGGCGACCGCCCCCTCGCAACTGGCACAGATGTCGCGTTCTCCCGCTACCAGTTGAGTACGGGGCTGATGAGGTCAATCCATGCATTGCCCCGACACCCCGACCAACCCTTACGCATTCTGATGGTAATTGCCGGACCCAGCGACCAGGAAACGTTGGAGCTGGCACAAGAAGCGAGCCATCTGCAAGAAGAACTCAAGAGCCATTCCCCCGAAGAACCCCCAGCGATTCAACTCACGATTTTAGAACAGCCGGGACGCGAACAGCTCACTCAAGCCTTAGAACAAGGTCATTATCAAGTTTTCCACTACTCCGGTCACTCCAACCTAGGAGATTCGGGTGGTGATGTCTACTTGGTAAGTAATAAAACAGGCCTAACCGAGACTTTAAACGGCAACGATTTAGCAGGATTGCTTGTTAACAATGGCGTCCAGCTCGCTGTATTTAACTCCTGTCGCGGTGCCTACACCGCCGCGTCAAGCCCCTCGGACAATGGGAGAGATCGCAACCTAGCCGAAGCAATGGTAAAGCGAGGGATTCCCAGCGTTTTAGCGATGGCGGAGCGCATTCCTGACGAAGTAGCACTCACCTTGACCCGGCTGCTCTACCGTAACCTTAACCAAGGCTATCCTATCGATTTGAGCCTGAGTCGAGCTCGGCAAGGGCTGATTGCGGCTTACGGCTCGAACCAATTATATTGGGCCTTACCAGTCCTCTATCTGCATCCAGAATTTGATGGGTTCTTGACGAATCCTGGCTCTCCTCAAACTCTGTCAGAGCTTTTAGCGTTACCCGACCCCCTCGATCCATCTCTCAATGTCATCCAGGGCGAAGCACTATTTACCCCACCAGGGCCAGCCCTACCATTCTTCTCAGAAGAAGATTATGAGCTAGACCCTGCCTTAAACGCGGAGTTTCCGGGCGATGATGAGGAGCTAGACGATATGATGGCAGGTCTAGACCCAGACGATCCAGACGCGGAGGATACCTCAGCGTTTATCAAGGATTTGCTCAATCAGATTGCTCCAGAACCGCAAAGCAATACGCCAACTGCACCGGCTGCGGACGCCAATGACGGAGGTCGAGGCACCTCAGATGGTGTTGGCTTAAAATCGCTAGCCCATCCCACTCACTCTACATCGCCCCACCCGCCAGAATCAGCAATAACAGGCTCAACGGCTGGAATGCAAAAGTCGTCACCATCTGCCTCATCGGATGGTGCTGTCCACTCTGCCAACCCGATTGGACAGTCAACACGCAAGGAGTCTAAAACCGGACGGCGAAAGCGCCGACAGATTCCTAAACTGTGGATGGTACTGGCGGGGGCAACTGGAGCGATCGCGATCGCTCTATTAGGGGTTTGGGCCTTCCACAACCGTGGTCCCAATCCGGATGAATTGTTACCCAAGGGTGCAATTTCGGAACTCCCACAGAACCCGTCTAACAACCAGAATCTCGATCTCCCAACAGCCGACACCTCTAAGGTTACGTCGATTGCGATCGAACAACTCACTCGTGGCAATATTGCTCAAGGACAACAGGCTGTGGAAGTGTTGCTCGATCGCGGAGCATTAAAACAGGCGGATGCCGCTCTTGCCGCTGTTCCCAAATCGCAACTCGATATCCCATCGATTAGCTATTTAAAAGGTCGTCTGGCCTGGCAATCGCTGCGGGCAGGGAGTAAGGACTACGATGTCACGGACGCCCGACGTTACTGGGAAACAGCCCGCAAAGGCGATCGCAAGTCTGCGACTTACCTCACTGCTCTGGGATTTGCCTATTACGCTGAAGGAAAATACGAGCAGGCTAATAATGCTTGGTTCGAGGCACTGCTCCTGACCCAAAAAGCACAAGCAACGCCAGATGCCGCAGGGAATAAGGCTAAACAAGAAGAGCTGACGATCTATGCCGCTCTAGCGATGGGATTACAGAAATCGGGACAAAACCAACCTCCCGCACAGCGGCAAAGGCTATTGAATGAATCACAAAAGCTGCGTCAAAAAGTCCTAAACGATGACCCTATTGGCTTTCAATCGGAAGCCTTGAGCAAAAACTGGCTGTGGTCAGAGAAAGCGATTCAAGACTGGCGATCGCTTTTAACCTCTGGGAAATAAACCTCTGGGAAATAAATAGTTGTTAGTTATTGGTTGTTTGTTATTAGCTTAAGAAAAACACCACTAACAACTAACTCCCAACAACTATCGACTACGCATCAGTGACGCCAGAGACTGGCGTTTGCGTAAATCCATCATGTCTGCTAGAGTCTGCTCGCGCCCATCTAAGGGATGACTTTCCTCCGGTGACAAAACTGTTATCTGAGTCAATTGGTTGTCGTCCCTAGACAATCCATTTTCTACGATCTGAAGGGTTGGTTTTGTTGAACCTTTGGGCTGCGGGCTTTTGGCAACTGGACGACGTTTTTTGGATGGATGGGGTCGTTTTTTCCCAACTGGCTTAGCCGGTTTGGGAGACGGGGAGGGTTGACGAGGTTGAGTGGAGGCTTTGAGGACTTGAGTAAGAACTAGGGAACCAACAGCACAGCCAACCGCGATCGCAAAAAATAGAGAGAGCGGTAAATCATCTTTTTCGGTTGATGCTGTAGATTTGGGAGTCGATTGTTGAATCGTCTGTGGCGTTGCTATCGCTACAGGTTCCTGTATCGTCTCTTGGGTTGGTATTGCTGTGGATTGCTCTTGTTGCTCTATCGATCCGGGATTTAACAGACCCAAAACCGCTACGCCGCTCATCAAAACTAGTGTTAACCAGATCGCACTCACAACAGCGAGTGGGTAACGATTGACTAGCTGATGAAGAAAATGCAAGCGATATTGCTGTGTGGGAGGATTATCAGATAAGTGGAGCATTGCGCCCTTAACGGTCAATAACAATAGCAACGCAAGTTTTTGCGCTTTTATAGGTGGAATCCACCATTATATGAGGGAAATTTTAGCATGGCTATTCTAGCCTGCTCATATCCTAGAAAAATCTCACAAACAAGACTAACAGGTGTGGAAAGCAGAAAATTGGATAAATTTCCTGTTGAGTTATCCAGCGAACTGATCGTGTGAAATCCCCCGATCGCTTTTATCTAAATACGCTAGAGTGACAATCGCAGGCAGTAATGGAAGGTAAGACGAAACAATGGGGGTAGAGCTAACATCTACAATCAATAACGGTCATGAGTCGCGCTCGCAGGCGAAACTAGATGTTCGACCCGACATAAACGGGCATCAGGAGCAATCGGCACGCCGTACCTGGACGATTGAGGATAGTGAGAAGCTCTATCGGATTCAAGGATGGGGAGAGCCATACTTTTCGATCAACGCGGCCGGTCATGTTACCGTTTCTCCCAAAGGCGATCGCGGCGGTTCCTTGGATTTGTTTGAATTAGTCGAGGCATTGCGGCTGCGTAATTTGGGGCTGCCTCTGCTGATTCGATTTTCCGATATTTTGGAAGACCGGATCGAGCGGCTAAACGCTTGTTTTGCCAAAGCGATCGCTCGTTACAAATACCCCGGCACCTATCAGGGCGTCTTTCCCGTGAAGTGCAACCAACAGCGCCATATTGTGGAAGATTTGGTACGCTTCGGTCAACCGTATCAATTCGGTTTGGAAGCGGGTTCCAAACCAGAACTGATGATTGCTCTAGCCATTCTAAAAACCCCCAATTCCCTCCTGATTTGTAATGGCTACAAAGACCGAGAGTACATTGAAGCCGCCTTGTTAGCCACACGCATCGGACACCAACCCGTCATTGTCCTGGAACAGGTTGAAGAAGTGGAACTCGTGATTGAGGCCGCACGTCGGCTGGGCATTGAACCCGTGCTGGGGGTTCGGGCAAAACTCAGTACCAAAGGCACGGGGCGTTGGGGTACTTCCACCGGCGATCGCGCTAAATTTGGTTTGACGATTCCGGAAATTCTCACCTGTGTCGAGCAGCTACAGAACGCTGGGATGCTCAATTCCTTGCAGTTGTTGCACTTCCACATCGGCTCTCAAATCTCGGCGATTGGAGTCGTCAAAGACGCGATCCGAGAAGCTAGCCAGATTTATGTAGAGCTTTGCGCCCTAGGTGCTAATATGCACTATCTCGATGTCGGGGGTGGCTTAGGCATTGACTACGATGGATCGAAAACCAACTTCCATGCCTCGAAAAACTACAATACGCAAAACTATGCCAACGACATCGTTGCCGAGGTTAAGGAAGCTTGCGAAGAACGTCAGTTGCCCGTACCAACATTAATTAGCGAGAGCGGCCGTGCGATCGCTTCTCATCAATCGGTTCTCATCTTCGACGTGCTCGGTACTAGCGATGTCCCCTTGGAAACACCCGTTCCGCCGCAGGAACGAGAACATCTGATTATCCGCAACCTTTGGGAAACGTACTGTAACATCAGCATCGAGAACTACCAGGAAGCCTACCACGACGCGGTTCAATTCAACGAAGAATCCAAAAGTCTCTTCAACCTCGGCTACCTCCGTCTGACGCAACGAGCCAGAGCCGAACAGTTGTACTGGGCATGCTGCCGTAAAATTCTCGAAATCGCCAGAACTCAGGACTACGTCCCCGATGACTTGGAAGACTTGGAAAAAATCATGGCGTCAATTTATTACGTCAACCTCTCCGTCTTCCAATCCGTTCCGGATGCTTGGGCAATCGACCAGCTATTTCCGATTATGCCCATCCACCGTCTCAATGAAGAACCAACCCGTCGGGGTATCCTAGCCGATCTTACCTGCGACAGCGATGGCAAAATTGACCAGTTCATCGACCTACGGGATGTGAAACCCGTCTTGGAACTCCACCCTCTTCAGGAGGTAGAGGAGAGAGGGAGCAAGGGAGTCGGAGGAGAGGGAGAACATTACCAGTCTCTAGTTCCCAGTGCTCAGTCTCTCAATCCACAATCCAAACAGCCCTATTACTTAGGTTTGTTCCTGAGCGGCGCTTATCAGGAGATTATGGGCAATTTACACAACCTGTTTGGCGACACTAACGCGGTTCACATCCAACTAACCCCTAGAGGCTATGAAATTGAACACGTTGTGAAGGGCGATACGGTCAAAGAAGTCTTGGGTTATGTGCAGTATGACGCGGAAGACTTGGTAGAGAGCATCCGCCGCCGTACTGAGCAAGCCTTACAAGAGCACCGAATTACCCTAGAAGAATCTCAACTGCTCTTGCAAAACTATGAGAAGAGTCTAGGAAATTATACGTATCTCAGTTGAAAGCCTTCAGCGTTGTAGGTTGGAAGGTTGAAGGTAAAACTTTTAACCTTCCAACGTTCTAACGCTCAATTCGTGTTAACTTTCAGTTCCAAGCAGTTCTGCGATCGCCTGTCGCTCTACAGGTTCTTGGGAGGGTAGAGTTCTACGAGTATCGGTAATCAACCAATCGAGCGCTGCTGCCTGCACGTCAATGGTTGCTCCTGTCTTGTCAACGCAGTACCGTCCAAACACGAGTTTATCTACCAAACGTACTCCTGCTCCGAGACGAGAGTACTCGAAGATTACGCTGTTATCAACGGTTGCCCCGCTACAAATCCAGCAATTTGGACCGATCATCGAAGGGCCGATAATTTTCGCCCCATCTTCAATGTGGGTCATGCCACCGATATAAACTGGACCTTGGATATCAACCTTGTCCCAATTCACCGCGACGTTCAATCCCGTGTAGATACCAGGAAACACTTCTTTTCCGGGGATTGTGACATTCTTAATCTCTCCTTGGAGAACGCTGCGAATGGCGTGCCAATAGTCTGGCACCTTACCAATATCCACCCACTCAAAATCCATCGATACGGCGTAGAAAGGAGCGCCCATTTCCACTAACCGAGGAAATAGCTCGCTACCAATGTCATATTCTTGACCAGAGGGTATATAATCTAAAACTTCGGGTTCAAAAATATAGATACCCGTGTTGATACTAGTACTAAGAGCTTCCTCAACCGATGGCTTTTCTTGGAATGTTTTGACTCGACCCGTTTCATCCGTGACGACAACGCCATAGCTGGGTACCTGCTCTCGCGGGACAGCTTTCGTCACAATGGTCGCGATCGCTCCCTTTTGTTTGTGCCATTTCACCGCTGCCGTCAAGTCCAGATCGATCAGGGCATCACCGCACAAAACGACGAATGTATCGTCAAAAAAGGGATAAAAATCATGAATCCGACGCATGCCACCAGCAGAGCCGAGGGCTTCACCGATCAGTTGACCATCGACAATTCTACCCTCAAAGGAATAAGCGATCTGGACGCCAAAGCGCTGCCCGTCTTTGAAATAGTCTTCAATTTCTTTTGCCAGGTGACTGACGTTAACGACAATTTGGTCAAAGCCATGCTGTCGTAGCAGTTCTAAGAGAAACTCCATCACTGGTTTTTGCAGGATGGGAATTAAGGGTTTGGGAGTGGTGTAGGTGATGGGGCGAACGCGGGTTCCCTTGCCAGCCGCCAGAATCATGGCTTTCATGTATTTTTGTTCCTCAACCTAGGGCACACATATGTGGTTAGTCAATTGAGTCTGATTTTAACCAGTCCATTGTCAAAGCAACGGACTCTCGCCGATGGGCTTCATCCGATTGACGAGGAGTTATGACAGCGATCGGGCAATAAAACGATAAGGTTAGTAAATTTTTGCTGACTGCTGTACATGCATTGAATTGTTGCTATGCACCCATGTGATATGTTAAGAGTTCGCACTCTTGCCGAGAAAGCAGCACTGACTCTTGCTGTGTAAGCTTCACCGGGAACCTTTAAGGGTAAGGGTTTGGTGGTGACGGATGGCTTGCTCCCAGCTTTAAACTCTCAAGTTCAAATTAACACTCCTCGCCTTTTCCCTCCAGCGTTCGGATTTTTAAGTCTTGGTAGAACTCCTCTTGCGATAACTCAACTTTAGACTGGGCTGACAACAGGAGTAGCGCCCAAAAGACACCCACTCGGTCGTGGGTTGTTGTCTGCGTTGTAGTAACAGCTTCTGTACGATCGACTTCATCCGATGCTAGTGGAGACACTGTCCACCACTCTAGCAACTGCTCTAAATTCAGCCAATCTTTTCCCAATGAAAGTTCTTGCCAATGACGGGAGAGAAATACGTCCAGCTTGGTTGCAATTTCTGTCAAATTTTCATCATGGGCTAGGTTGACGATCGATTGAGTTGCCTGAGTGCGAGACATGGGGCGGGGCTGCTTGGCGCGAGAACGCACAGGAGCTTCTCCCAATTGGGATGCCATCTGTTGTAACTGGTCGATCAGCTCTTGCAGTGTCACCGGACGCCGCTTGGGAGGCGGCGCAGCCGCACGACGACGCAGATGACGCTCCAGATGTAGCGGTAATCGCGTTGCCACCTGCTCGCTATCGAACTCATCCCCGTCAGTGAGTTCGGGTTCTTGTGCGTCCTCTAGACGGGCTAAGGTGTCAGCTTTCAGCAAGACTAGCATAGATGCCCATAAGAAAGCCTGACCGGATTGGAATAAGTCGGCGTCACGCCGTGCCGGTTCGGCATCAATGGAGAGTGCCAGTTCGCTTAAACAGCGGTCAATCACCTCGATCACCTGGACATCCCAAGGGTTAATTTCCCCGCGTTGTGCCAGGTCAATCAGGAGAGCGATCGCTTGAGTTGCTGGTGTTACAGTCAAGAAAAGGAGACGAGTAGTGAATGGGTGAGTCAGTCGTGCTTTCCACGCCATGAATCCTGAGATTCTTACCCGTGGAATTTCGTTGATTTTCTCTGCGATTGGAGTGAGAGCTAAAAAACTCTCTACATCCGTCAGGGTGTTGTTCGCGAGCGAGCAGCTAGTAACCTAAGTTAGCAACTGGCTCGATCATTCCGCCAGCACTCCATCGGTTAGGGTGTTAGAGGCGGAGATCGCAGGTAGCTGTTGCTGCTCGACTTCTGCCTTATAACGCTCAACGTCTTGTTCGAGTTCCTGGATGCGTTCTTCTTTGGAGCGAATTTGCCGGATGGCTTGACGAGACTCCAACTGTCGCTGCAACCGCGTCCAGATGCTGAAGATCCAAGCCAGGATAGCCCCAACCCCCATTGCCAAAATCAGTTCAATCGATAAGGGAGCCTGCACCTGAACGCCCTCGACAAACTTAATGGAAGCCGGTTCGGTGTTTTCCAAGCTAAATAAAACTAGAGCTAAACACGCTGCAAAAATAATTAAAAAATTAATCTGTCGCATCAGCTGAATCCAAAACCTTTGCCGTTGCTTGCTAATTTTACAAGAGCGAAAGTAAAGAATCCGTCAGTTTTCACCTGTTCCCTGTGCATTTTGAGTTAATTTTCGTCTTTATAGGGTTCGCTGGTGCTGCGGCGAGTCGAGGCTTCAGGGAAAAGGGTTTCTACTACAATATTGTGGGAGCGACGCCGTAGACGGATGGTATCGAGGGTATCTTTGATTGTTCCAGCAATGGGAACAGCGACGATCGCGCCAAACAGTCCCGCTATCTGGACGCCCACCAACAAGGCAATGAAGATCCAGATGGGATTGAGTCCGGTAAACTCTCCCATTAATCTGGGAGCGATGACATTGTCTTTAATTTGCTGCATGATAATGGCGGCAATCATCACTCGGATTGCCAACCAAAAACTGGTGAACATGACCAACATAGTCACAACACCAATGCCTAACGTGGCACCGATAAAGGGAATTAATTCAGCAATTCCAATCAGTAGGGCAAACAGCAGGGCAAACGGCACCCTTAAAAGCAAAAATGCCGGAGTCAGCGTTCCGACCATGAATAAACCTAGCAGGAGTTGGCTGATAAAGAAGTTCTGGAAATTTAACTGTAGCGATCGGCTTAAGGGAATTCCATAGTGAATGGGCAGTAGGTTAACCAAACCCTGCCACAAGCTAGAACCGTACAGCAGCATGTAAAACGCCAAGACAATGACTAGCACCGTGTCAAGTAGTCCGGTGAGAGTTCCTAGGGCAAATCCCACAACCTCAGTTGCCAAAACTTGGACTTGGCTTTCAATTCGTGCATTGAGGCGTGCGCTCAACACGTTGAGATCGATTGGTAAGCGACGCGCCTTTGCCCAATCATCTAAGCGATCGAGGTTATTATGACTGGCCTCTAACCAAGCTGGAAGATTCTTTAGGAGTTGGGTAGTTTGGTCGATCACAACAGGTACTAGCGTGATGCCAAGAATAACCAAAAGCGTAATGCTGAGCAGCAAAACAACGATCGCGGCATGAGAGCGATTCCGGTAAACTCGCGCTAAGAGTCGGACGGGGTAGTTCAGCAAAAAGGCGAGAATCGCCGCAATCGCTACCACGGTAATCAAATGTTGGAAATAGTGGAATATCTGGAACAAAATCCAAAGATTAAGCGCTAAAAGCGGACCAGATAGACCAATAATCAAGAGGCGTTGAAGGTTTGCTGAACAGCGCATTGCACCATACCCTGTAGTAGCTGATTGTGGAGGCACAATCAAATAATTAGAAAAGAGCGTTTAACTGACAAAACCGAACAGAGAGCGAGGAGCGATCGCAGATGGACACCAGCGTAGCGAATTTACGCAAAGACTACACCTTCCAGGGGTTGAGTGAAGCCGATGCCCAGCCCGATCCTTTCAGGCAATTTAAAATCTGGTTTGACCAAGCACTGGCAGCAGAGTTGCCGGAACCCAATGCCATGACAATTTCCACCGTAACATCGGATGGTAAGCCTTCTGCCCGGATGGTACTCCTGAAAGACTACGACGAGCAGGGCTTTGTCTTCTATACCAACTATGAGAGCCACAAAGGGCAACAACTGTTACAGAATCCTTGGGGAGCTATTACATTCTGGTGGGCCGAGTTAGAGCGACAAGTACGCATCGAAGGGCGTGTCGCACAAGTTTCAGCCGCTGAATCTGATGAGTACTTTCACAGCCGCCCGAGAAATTCTCAACTCGGTGCCTGGGTTTCTGCTCAAAGTCAAGTTATCAATAATCGAGAAGTGCTGGAGGAGCGGTTACAGCAGCTAGAGAAAGAATACAAAAACAAAGAAATTCCACGTCCGCCGCACTGGGGAGGCTTCCGAGTCATTCCAACCGCGATCGAGTTTTGGCAGGGACGTCCGAGCCGGTTACACGATCGCTTACTCTATCGGTGTAGTGAGGATGGCACTTGGAAAATTCAACGCCTTTCTCCTTAAGCTAAATCATAGGAATGATGAATTATGAATTCACGGCTGGCTTGATTAAAGTTCAAACAGAAGGTTTCCAGTGAACGTTTTAAACGGTGCTCAAGTCCTATCTATTGGTATGGCATTAGTGGCTTTAATGACTCCTTCATCGACAGCCCAAAGAAAAACCAGATTTTTTGTAGAGTGCCATTCCTTTGTCCCAGCACTCGGGACGATAAAAAAAGACTATGCCTATCACATGAGGTCTTATGGCTTCCCACAGCCTGTGGAAAACGGGGTCGATATTAACTTGGATGAGGACAAAATTATTTTGTCGGTAGAGACTAGGCAATCTGGGCAGGAGGAGTATAGCAAGCTTTACACCGACCTACCTTTGGTTAAAGCGCAACAGCAGCCCTGTAAGGATGGAAAATGCAAGCAAGTTAACTATGAGCCAAAAGATTTTGCGGGTAAGCTAATTGTTACCTACGACAAAGATAATGGGTCGATCCAGATCGAACATGCGATCGCGCCAGAAACTTCCTTACAAGGTCGTGGAGGTTGTCTGTTTGTGGCCATTCCATCGAAGGATTAAAAGTCAGTTACCTTGACAGGTATTTTGGCAAAGTGCTTGGCGTCTGTGCGAGCGCGTGGCACCCCACTTCACTTGCTTGTTTTGGCTGTAGAAACATTACTTTATGTGTACAGCAAAATTTCTTAACTTTTCTCATAATTGCCGCTTTAAAGTCTCTCCTAAGGTGGATGCGCTTAAGACTTTCATTTATAAGTGATACTTGAGGCAGAGCAATGGCTAAGTATTACTTCAGCCCAAGAGGGAGGAACTATCATTGGCAACTCCTTAAGATGATCTCAAGAGATGAGTTTGAGTTTAAACAATCGGAGTTTAATTATGGCCAATCAAAAACTTGAAGATTTACCATCAGACATTAAAGATCAGCTGGCTGACGGATCTCAACAGATTTTCCTGGCTGCCTTCAATAGCGCCCAGA
>DATNPT010000363.1:0-11293 GCA_036703075.1 Chroococcales cyanobacterium | reverse complement strand
TAGAGTTAGCGGAGAGATTGAAAATCCAACTTTCTACTGCTGTAGAAGCGAAAGATAGTTGGTTTGATGATGAAAACTTTATCTCTCACGAGTTGCATTTAACTCAAACGGAATTAGCAGAGATTCTGGAAGAAAGGCAGTTATTGGAACAACTGCGCGAAGCATTAGATGAAGTATTAGCGATCGCACTTTCCAAAGGTATCCGCAAAACTGATATAGAACAAGTACTACTAGTCGGAGGAAGTTGCCAAATTTCTGCCGTGCAGCAATTAATTGTTTCCTACTTTGGACGACAGAAAGTTCAGTTAGATAAGCCATTTGAAGCGGTTGCCCACGGGGCTTTAGCTTTAGGTCAACTGGTGGAGGTTGAAGATTACCTACGACATAGCTATGCCATCCGTTTATGGGAACCTTACGCCCGACAATATTCCTATTTCACTTTATTTGATAAAGGAGAGCGCTATCCCTGCCAGCGTCCCGAACCGCTGACCCTACAAGTGGCAACATCAGGACAAAAGGAAATTCGACTCGATATTGGTGAAGTAGCCGATATTTCTCAAGCTGAAGTGACCTACGATGCTCAAGGTAGAATGACCAGCAGTCACCTGAATCAAGAAACTTGTTTTCGCTCTCTGAGTAGTAGTCAAAATCAAGTCTGTGTTGCCCATCTAGAACCACCGGGAGAAACGGGAGTAGACCGAATTGAGGTGAATTTCGAGGTGAACGAGCAGCGGATTTTGCTAACAACAGTAAAGGATTTGCTAACGGGACGAATGTTGGTGGAGAGGGGCGCGATCGCAAAACTTCAGTAATCAGTTTCAGTCCCGTGCGCTTGCAGCTTCAGTTGTGCATAGTTTTGTGATGAGTCGCTAAATCCGAGATAGCTTGTGTCACCATTGAGACAAACTGGCTACATCTTTGGAAACGGGCGATGAGTACCCAAACACACGACTCTTCAAAAGCTCCCTCGGATGCTACGACAACACCTCAGTCGAGCCAGTTGTCCACGCGCCCCTTTGCCAACTCCGAACAGTCGGCTTTCGTTCCTATAGCCAATCAGTTTCAGTCCCGCCCTTTTGCCATTCAGGCAAAATCTACCTCGTCGCAACAGGAAGCGACAGATATCCAGACACAACTCGAACAAGCGCAGCGTTTTGGTTACGACCTTGCCAACATTCCTGTTTTTGCCTCCAGTACGCCCTCACCGACATCTCCAACTGCATCTGCATCGGTCATTCAGCCAAAGCTAGCGATCGCTTCGCTACAACCTCAGTCGGAGCAGATGGGGTATCCGATTATGCGTCAAGATATGGATGCTGGTGTAGCCACAACTCAAAGTCCTCAACCGACAGATGCTGGTCCTGTTGCTGGAGTGCCTACGGATACTACGGCTGACCAAAATGCCATTCCAGAAGATTTGCAAGCTTTCCGCAACCATGGCCCCTATCCTGGCGATGCAATAGGGCAAACGATTACGCCAGAAAGTGGAATGGGAGGCTTCAACGCTCGCTACGACCCAGCCAGCATGACGTTGTCGATTATCATGAACATCGCGATGACGTTTGTCGATGGAGTTTCGATTAATGGTAATCGCTTTGTTGCCAACGACCCTGGCTTACAACCCTTAGTCGATCGAGCAAACCGACTGCGCGGAGCAGCTCGCCAGCAAGCAATGGAACGAGTCCGTAACGACTGGCAATGGCACGGTCAAGAAGATGCCTGGATGGAAACCTACAAGCAGTCGGTGTCTAATGCTTGGAGCCAAAAATTCGCTTTCCAAAGCACCAAACCGGGCTGGCAGACACAGCTAGCTAACGTGCAAGTTGTCATCAACACCTCGAAAGTGGCAGCACCCGCAGGTCCTGCCCCAGCACCCCCTGCCCCCGGAGCAGGACCGATCCACTGCCAAGCGCGTATCCTCAAAACGCGAGATGATAATACGATGGTCAATGCGGAAGTCGGTGCTGGGGATGGGGCGAATGCAACAGACCAGACCCTAACGCTGGGCAGCGGACAGGCTATAAGTCTGTCCCAGAATTTAACCACGAAGATCTGGTTCCCATCCGGCTCCGCTCAGCTCCAACCCGCAGAACGCGATACATTGCGCCGCTTTATCATCAGTTACCAAGCACCCGCTGGTAGCAGTGGAACGAGTATTGAGATTACGGGACGCGCGAATACAAAAGGTGGTACTCCGGAGCTTAACCAGCAGTTATCGGAACAGCGTGCGAATGCCGTCGCAAATTTCCTGCGTACTACAACCGTTGAAGGTCATACCCTGGCTAACGCAGCAACGCGGATCAAGAGCGTTACAGGAGCTGGGACTACAGGCGCGGATGAAAATTCGGATTGGCGTCGAGTGGATATTGTGGTCGCTGGCGGTCAGGGTCAAAATGTGGCCGCACACGAGTTTGGACACATGATTGGTTTGGATGACGAGTATGCGAGTACTCCCAAGCGCGACAAGCATGGAAACATTGTGACCGACGCGGATGGCGACCCAGTGAGTCGGGGTCTGATTAGTGGGACTGGCGGCGATGTGGGAGATACTACTGCTCACAATGCTCTCTCACAGCGGATGGGACTAGGCGGCTCAGTCGCTGAAAATAATGACAATATTATGTCTCTAGGCAACACTATCCGTCCGCAGCACTACGCGACGTTTATGCAGGCATTACACAATGTGACAGGCATGAGTGAGTGGGGACCCAAGAGCTAGTAATTAAGGATTTTGACTTATGCGGCTCACGGGGGTTGGAATTTGTGTAATTGCGTTGGTTTGTCCGATCGTTTTGGGCTGCTTGGCTGGGGACGACCGTGTTTATCCTGAAACCCCGGTTTGGCTGAGCCGCCAAAATACTCATCAACCTTGTCGGAGTACATCTTCTATGTCGGAATCGAACTTAGTGTTGCAATATGTCATGTACGGAAAGCATACTTGGGGGACTCGCGTTTTTGCCAACGGTCACGTTGACGAATACAGCGACCAGATTGTGGATTTCACGGAAGACGGCGATTTCAAGACTCGCTCCGTACCCCTAGAATGGCGATCGCGCACGCAACTTTCGGCAGATGAGATGCGACGGTTGAACGAGGCGATTCGTCGTTCGGATATTTTGACCTTACCGACACGCTTGGAACCGGCTGGAACGGTGCGCGATGGCTCCACCACTGTCTGGACTATAGAGCTGGATGGCAAGCGTCATGAGATTACTGCTCGTGGAACTGAGCAAGCACGACACCCCACATTAGAGGCGTTACGCAGTGAGTTTGAGGAGATAGTTGCTGATGCCCTGAACCGCGACGAGCCTGCACCTCCAACAAACGAGGAACAAAGGAGTAACTGTTAAGCTTCAGTGAGCGAATGGGATAGCGTCACCTTAGGGACTGTTCCCAGCGTTATGCATACTTTTGTGATGGATAGCTGCATTCGAGCATGTCTGTGTCACTATTGAGACAAATTCTCCACAATTGAACTGAAGAAACTGGCGATGAGTACCCAAACACACGACCAGCAAAAATCACCATTAAATGCTGCTGTAGTTTCCACGTCAGCTCAGTTCCAGCCACGTCCCTTCGACAACACAGAAATTTCTGCGTTCGCACCTAAAGCGAATCAGTTCCAGTCTCGCCCGTTTGGCGTTCAGGCAAAATCAAATTCACGGCAACAGCAAACACCAGATATCCAGACTCAACTGGAACAAGCCAAGCAGTTTAGTTACGATCTGACCAATATTCCTGTTTTTGCTTCTGGCACGCCTTCACTCACACCTCCAGCATCTATCACTCCCTTGGTACAGCGAAAATGCTCAAAATGCGAACAAGAGGAGCAAGTTCAAACCCAACCATCGTTACAACGAGATTCAGAAGACGATAGGGTTAAGGCTACTGATAGTCAAGCCACCGTAAACCCTGTACCTGAATTGTCTGGCACTGGTGAGCCGGATGATGTTGTTGTATTTGGCAATACCGTGAACCTAGAGGGTGAAACTAACGCTACTTTTAATAGCTCTTGGAAATCGACTAATCAAAAGACAATTCCTGGTCAAAATTGTGAAGAGTGCAGTTCATCCGATTGCGTCAATCTATCCGGTACTCTAGTCAATACATTTACCGTCTCTACAAGGGTAACGTTACCAGATGTACCTGAAGATTTGACACCGTGCCAACGCAAGCGAGTTCGCAAAGCGATCGATACCATCTTGAATCCTCACGAACAGCAGCATGTGAGAGCTTTCCGAACATTCAATGGAACAACGAGAAAAGCTTTTAAATTGAAAAATATTTGCCGCGATAGTATCGACTCCAAGCTCCAAGAAATGCATGATGCTGAGCGGCAATCCCGTCAATCGGCTGCCCAAGCTAAAAGTGATGCATTAGATCCGTTTAATGTCCCTGTGGATTTAGATTGTGAAGATAAATGAGGGCTACCTTAACTTCTCTGGATAGGAAATGCGATCGCATTTCAGAAAGCTGAGGGTTAAGTAGTTTAGTGCCAGGTAAAAATTCAACTCATAAAAATTTATTTTCTACTCTGAAAGATTTATTAGGACTTGTTGGAAGAATACAATTGAGATTTTGCGATCGCTCCCACTTTCGACCGGACAGCAGAAGAGCGTGATGATTTCAATTCAGTTATAGGAAAAAACCGGTTTTGTAGTGCTATGCATACTTTTGTGATGGATAGCTAAATTTAAGAAAGTTTGTGCCACCATTGAGGCAAATTCTCCACAGCTGAACTGAAGAAACTGGCGATGAGTACCCAAGCACACGACTCTTCAAAAGCCGCCTCGAATGCTACAGCAACGCCTCGGTCGAGCCAGTTTGAGTCGCGCCCCTTCGATCAAACTTCGGTCACTTCGGCTTTTGCGCCTGTAACGAATCAGTTTCAGTCTCGTCCGTTTGCGGCTCCATCCCCACAATCCCCATCACAGCAAGCAGCACCGGATATTCAGGCTCAACTCGAACAAGCTAAGCGCTTCAATTACGATCTTTCTGAGATTAACCTGTTTTCTACAGGTACAACTCCGCCTGAATCTCCCTCTGCATTGAGGGTTCAGCCAAAGTTAAGAATTGGAGAACCAGGAGATAAGTATGAGCAGGAGGCAGATCGATCTGCGGTTGAGGTAGTTAGGCAAATCAATTCACCTACATCTGAACACTCTGTTCAACCTAAAGACGACACTAGTCAGTCGGAGCAAGCTAACCCGGTCACATCTAATCTACCGGAAAATGCATCGGACTCTATAGGAGGGGTTGAACCTATAGTTGTTCAAATCATCGCAAGCCTGCAAACTGATCGGGAAGATCGTTCGGGACAGGTGAAGCGTCGGTTTAGGACTCTAGAACCGTCGCTCCGTGAAGCCGTTATGGTACAGCTTCAGCATCGCCTATCGCCGGAGCAGTGGCAACACTTGAACATAATCCTGGCTGAGCCTGCTTCTTCTGAAGGCGAGGAACCCCTCCCATTGCCACCGCACGAAGAAATCGCTCCAGAGATGGAAGCTGCGTCCGACAGCAGAGCGGGGGATAGACAAGAAGCCAATGCAGCATCTTCTGGAGAATCAGATACCCGTTCATCCCAAGCAGAACCCAATGATGCGAGGAAGCAGGACATTCCCGATCGCGATACTCCCCCCGCTCAAGCTTCGCCAGAAGTCACAAGTGAAGCTGCTGAGTCTAACACTGCACCCCCATCGGCTGATGCATCTGAATCAATTACCGGAACCGCGCCGACAGAGGAGTCTTCATCGGAAATTCCTCAAGGGGCTACCGAAGAGGGGGCAATACCAGAGCAACAGATAGCTGAGCCTTCTGGTAACGCTGAAAGTATTACTAATGGCTCCAGTACTAGTACACCGCCGTCTATGTCTACTGGGGAAGCAAACGCTAGTACACAAACAGTAACCAATGCTTCCTCTGCTGAATCCAGTAGAGCTGGAGTGGCGATCGCTCAGAACAACTCATCACCAAATACACAAGTCCAAACACCATCTACAAATTTTGCAGGAACGCAAACTCTCCTACATCAAGTGACGACGGCTGCTAATACTGCACGTCAACGATTTAGCGATCGCATAACTCAGGGAACTGAGGGGATCGCTGCTAGTATCCAGCAGCAGCAGGCAGCTCTGATCGCAGCTGGAGAACAGCAAACAGGTGCAATTCAGGCTCTATTTGCTAATGCCCGTACTCAAGTTGGAGAGATTATTACCAGCGCTCAAGCTCAGCTTCAGACTGACGCTACCTCACACCTGGCGAGCTTAGAACAAGGTCATACTGGGACGCTGGAGCAAGTAGCAACAACCTTCTCCTCTGGACAGGAACGTGTCCAAAGCCTTGGAGATACTTATGCTGAACGTTCTTTGCAAGCTGCTGATGAATCTGCTCAACAGGTGCAAACTCGTATTCAAGGGATGGCACAGGAAGCAGAATCTATTGGTCAGGAGAAGGCACAGGTAGGAGGCAGTACTCAAGAAATTGCCCAAGCAAAAGCTAAAGCTGCTCACGAGATTGCCTCAGATACTGCAACCAAGATTACAAGTGGTGTATCTGACGCCATGAGTGAGGTGCGGGCAACGGGGCCAGAAACGGCTCGTGGATTTAGAGAGCAGAGTCAGGAAGCAGCACAGCAAGTGGGGGCTGGACAGACTGAGGTTGTAAACCAACTGAATACGTCTAATCAACAGACAGCTAGTGGGATTCAACAGGCTGTTACCCAAGGGAGTCAGGCACTCGGAAATCTTGGCACTCAATTAACTGGTCAATTGGCATCTTTGGAGCAAACGATTCAGAACCAGTTACAAACTCAGATCGCTCAGAAAAGTCAGGAGATTTATCAGGCTGGGCAACAGGCAATTACGACCTTCCAACAGCAAGGACAACAGGCGATCGCTTCTGGTGATGAACATTTGGCTCAGTTCAATCAGCATCTGGCTGGGATGGATGTTGATCCTGAGCTTGCTGCCGAAGTCAGTGGAGAAATTGTCGGTCAAGTTAATGGAGCTTATAACAATCTCATCGCAACCACCGATGGAGCCTTCCAACAGGCAGATGGTGCCCTTACTCAAGCTGGAACAGAGGTAATTAACGCAATTAATGCCATCTCTACCAATGCTTCTGGTCAAATTCAAACCTTCTTGGGACAGGCTCAAGGGCAGGTGACTCAGCAAGTTAGCTCTATCTCTGGTCAGCTTGGCACTACCGTTACCCAAGCAAATACAGTGGGTAGTGGTATGGTTAGCCAAGTCGCTACTAGCTTAGGCGGACAAATTGGTCAGATTGAGAGCGGGTTTGAACAAGGTTTAGAACAATATGGCGGTGGTTTGGATGAGCAAGTTAAGTCTGCGGAAGAGCAAGCTCGTGAACCAAGAGAAAGTTTGTCAGGGCGAATTGATGAAGGACAACATAGAGCAGAAGAAAGAGTACGGCATAGTTTACTGGATGATCCCCTTGGTTGGATTGGCGATCAACTTTCCGACTTATGGGATATGCTCTCAGATCCCGGATTCTGGGCTGGGTTACTAGTTGGGTTAGCTCTAGCCGCAGCTGTAATATTCTTTGTCGGAACAGGAGGACTTGGATTCCTTGCTACCGTGGCTATTGGTGCTGTCATTGGTGCTATTGCAGCAGGTGTAGGAACATTTGTTAGCCAAATTACAGCGGGAAGTTTCAAAAATCTATTTTCAGGCAACGTAAGCTTGTCGCGTGTGAATTGGGAGCAAATTGGCATAAATATGTTGGTGGGTGCTGCCTTTGGTGCTGGTTTAGCTGCGGCAGAATTTTTGGGTGCTAGTGTAGCAGTGCTATCGCTGACGGCTGGTGCTCTCACGATTGTTACTAATGTTTTGACTGGTGGTTGGGAAAATTGGGATAAAAACCTTTTAGCAAATATGCTCCTCACTGGTCTATTTGCTAAGTTGATGCGGACAAAAGCTGCTCGTACAATAACAGAGAAAATAGCTAATGCTAATCCTCGCAATAGAGGAGGTTCACGAGGTTCCTCCTCAGGGCAACAGGATACGCCCGAACAGCAAGACACACCCGAACAGCAAGACACACCCGAACAGCAACCTCTAGAGGAACAACCTTTGGAGCAACCAGGCAACCAGCCTCCTAGAACCCTAGAGGAACTCAGATCGCGTCTGACACAGAAAGCACAACGTGCTCTTGAACAGCGCCAAGAATTAATGAGCCAGGAAAACTTTCAGCGCATGACGGATTCGCTGAAAGATGCTGATGGAACTTACAACGTTGATCGAGCTAATTCCCGACTCGAAAGACAGTTTCTTAGCGAGGAAGAATTTAATAATCAAATTCAGAGGAGAACCCAACTATATACAGAGCGAGCAGATAAGGCAATCCAGAAAATTAGAAATACTTGTAGAGAGACAACCCGTTCTGGTCGCCCTGATGCAGAAGTAGGAGATGGTTCTTCTGAAGCTGCACTGCGACAAGAAACTGCAACCGGAGAACCTGTAGGGGAGAGAGGTCATGCAGTAAAAATTAGAGATTATATCCGAGCTTTGCGTGATTCGATTGCAGAATTAGAAAATTGCAAGCGGTTTCTAAGTGATGAAGCTAAAATAGCAGAAATTGATACAGCAATTGAACAAGGAAGAACCAGAATGCAAGATATGCAGCCTGCACTAGATGAATGGAATAACCGAGTGGTCGATCATCCGTCCATTTGGAATTCAGATGGAACTTCCATAGCAAGACCAGGTTGGCCAAGTGAACCTGGCCCAATGATTCCTTAGCTTGTGAGGGAAAGCTTATGTGGCGTTGGGAAGATGAAATTTTGGCAGATTTAAATTCTAAAGAGCCGGAAAAGATTGCAGCGGGTTTAAGAGACTTAAAAACTCGCATGGATGATGCTGATGAATTTTCGTTAGCCCCGTTTGGATTGGAACTTTTAAATCCATTTGGAGAGATAGTATCAGAAGAAACCCAATCTACATTTCTCAGTGTCATTACTACTTACCATTCGTTCTCGCCTCCGCTGTCTGAACAGCAGATGTATAAAACTATGGTGGGTTTAGTATTAAGATATGGTGATTCTTCTATTGCCTATCGAGTAGCATTAGAATTAAAAGTAGACAAACAGCCAGTGGCTGCGGTAGCTCAAGCAATGCAAGAAGTATCGAATAATGAACTATCAAAACCACAACAGATTCAAGGGACAAAGCATTTAATTCTCTATTTGTTAGATGGGACAAATGAAGTCCGCCAAGCAACTATTGAAAGCCTAGCTGATTGGTCATGTGATAAAGGATATAGGGAAGTAATTCAGGAAGTTATTCCTGAATTAACTGAACAGGAATTAAGATTGCTAAAAAAGTGTTTTTAAATCAATGTAAATAGCCCGCTAAGTAGAAAATCCAAAGTCCAAAGTTTTATAGTACAAACGAACTAAGAGACTAATATCTTTGAGCCATAGACAATTTAGCAAAATCAACACTTGTTTACAAACAGTTAAAAGAAGAAACTGATAGCTATAACTATAAGATGTATATATGAAAAGTAGTTCTGAAGCTTCTCTCTGGTTAGAACCGATACAACATCGATATTTTCTAATTCTAAATGGTCAGGAATTGCGAAACGGAAACATTGTGATTCGGAACCTAGTGGGACTTGACAAACGAGTCGATCTGGAGGCGCTCGCTCCCTACGAAATCTCAGCTAAAGATGCTGAACCCTACATACGGCAAGAGGTGGTTCAGGCGATGGAACAAATTTCCAGCCTGTTCTCTAATGTTGTCACAATTGCGCTCCAAAACAGCAAAGGGAACTCTAGAAATGCTGCAAAATCTGCTGATCCTACTCAACCTGCTTCTAGCCTTTTAGCTAACCTATTGGGAGTTTCCTTAGAAGAGTTTTGTAACAATCCTGAAGTTGCTAAGGAGGGTTTGCAAAGCTTTGTTACCGAAGTTGCAACAGCAATGCAGAGCAGTGTTAATCAAAACCCTGACCGCACTCAAGTTATTCAAACCAGTTTAGATGCTGTTTTGGAGACTCTGCATTCTCGTGGGTTGAACATACCTGAACTGGATACTAATCAACTGATTACAGAGTTGTCTAAGGTCATCTCAGAATTTCCTGATGAACTACGAAGCAATTTCTCCAAGAATTCCTCTAATTTTGAAACAGCTACGACTCAACTACGAGAAGCCGCCCTCCAGATCGACCAATCCTTCCCAACTTTGGCTCAAACCCTAACTCAGAGCCTCACAAAATTGCAAAATCTTACCAATAAGTCTGAGTGAAGATTAGGTTAAGCGCGATGCAGCGCATCAAGGGGAATAGAGAGACAATACTTTTCTTGTTAGCAACTACCTACCTGCATTGAAAACCTGCTCTGCTGTTAGCTCTAGGTCAGGAAAAGTAGGAGACAAAAGGCGATCGCTTTGCCCTCACTTAGTTGCCTCTAATTCCCTGCTGCAAAAACCTGTTCAGCCGTTAGCTGTAACTCGTTGAATGTAGGCGAAATGATGCGATCGCTACCTCGAAATTGAGCAGGCTTCTGATACTGATTTCCACTGGCTGATAATCGGTAAATTGATATTGTTAGTTGCTTGGGATTACCAATATAATCCCGACCTCCTAAGCCCAAATAATCCACAACCCAGTATTCAGGGATACCCATTGTGCTGTAATCTTCTACTTTTCGTGCATAGTCATTTTGCCAATTAGTACTAACAACTTCCACCACCAGTTTGATAAAAGTTCCCAACGTGATTACAGGTTCATCCTGCCACAAAGGTTCATTGGCGATAGCGGCTTTGTCTAGCACCACTACATCAGGACGAAAACCTGTTGAAGTTCCCAAGGGTTTGATTAAACAATGAGCAGGTGTAAACCAACGGACACTCAGCCGATCTATCTCAATATTAACTTTCCGCAAGACAAAAGCAGTGACCTCTTCGTGAGGCCCTGTTGGTTCCATATCAATGAGTTCCCCGTCAATCAATTCGTATCGCTCATTATCTCCATACCGAGCGACGAACTCATCAAATGTTAGAAGCTTCGGAGTAGCTTGTGTCATAGCGATCGCGTCTCTTCAGAAAGCCCACTTGTCACTTATCCCCTAAAGTTTAGTTTATGCCACTGTAAGGATGATAAACTCCTACTTGCCAGGAATTATATCCGTCATTTTTAGTAATGTATTGTCAGCAGATGCGATCGCAAAAAGAGAAGGCTAGCTACCGTTAAGCTATCTGCCGACCCTACTCTGCTACATAATCTAAAGATTCGGTTAGCCTCAGTAAACTTATGCAAAACTAGAGGTATTTTC
>DATNPT010000351.1:0-5125 GCA_036703075.1 Chroococcales cyanobacterium | reverse complement strand
CTGAGGATAGAGCTAATCCATTTTTCCAGAATGAGCGCGATCGCACCACCGCTAGGATTCGTTCGGGTGGCAATGTTCCCCATCAACTCGCGATAGGTTGCCACACCTTGACTATTACTTCCAGCCAGCCGTCGTTCTGGGGATAAATCGGCATCAGCAACGACAAAACCTTGCTCCATCGCTTGATTGCGAATGAGCTGGAGCATAAAGCTTTTTCCCGAACCATAGCGTCCGATAATAAAGCGGAATGTCGCCCCTCCTTCAGCAATATTCTCCAAGTCGTGCGCGAAGGCAGCCATTTCCTTTTCCCTGCCAACCGCAATATGTTCCAACCCAACTCTCGGAACAACACCTGCGGCGAGGGCATTAATCAGGGCAGTTGATATTCGTTTCGGAATTTTCTGCATTAGTATCGGCTAGAAGAATCAGTGTTTGGGCTTAGACGCAACGGTGACTCTCTCAGTCTATCCATGTTGTCGCTAAACTCAATAACAGGAGGGTGAGGTTATGGTACAGCAACCCAGACAGGAGCAACCGCTTTATAGTTGCGTCGTCCCGATTGAAAGCGTTACAGGGCGATTGGATGAAGAACTGATGATTTTTGCTGCCTCGGCTGAGGAAGTGGAACGCCAAGCCAAACAGATGTTGGCAGACGATTATGGTTGCAATAATGAGATGGTGCAACAGTTAATGCAGCAGGCGAGAGTTGAAGCGGTATCTCCTTGGTGTTCCACAAGCGATCGCGAATCCAGCGAATTACAGTAATCTCCTAGTTAATAAAATACATCCTCTCAGACTAGTGCAGCCTAGCCCGAATAAGTGACCAGTCAACAACAGAGTCAAAAGTCGAAATAATAAGCCTTTCTGCCCTAGAACCCTCTGCCTTTTTGTCCTAGAGCGTTTTCCTGCATAAAAGCTTTTGCCGGGGCTGATAAGTAATACGTGACCTAATCCCCCTGAATGAGGTCAGGTATTTTATGAACATCCCCCATCAAGTACAACAAGCAATCATCACCTTTTTGGCAACAAGATTTAAAGCAGCCGCCCTTGACAATACTCAGTTTTCAGTTAATGTTGAGGGCGATGAATCAAAGCCATTTTACATTGCCTGGATTAAGCGTTCTACAGAGCAGCTCGATCCGGAGACAGGGCGTTTAGCTACGTTCTTAACCTGGGCAAAGTTCAGCTATATGGATAACCAGCTAACATTGCTCACCAGTTCATGGGAACTGACAATGCTATTAAGAAACTAGAGTATTGCTAGTACAAGAAGGCTTTTAGGCAGGAGGCTCCAAGGCAAGAAAGCTCGTACTAGTAAGCTTTTTAACCTTTTTCAATTAGATAGTTATTTCTGCCACGCTGCACTAGAGCGTCGGTACAGAAAAAGTTTTTCCCCCGGAAGGGCGAAGCATTTAGACGGAAAAATCAGGGTTTGATAGGTAGATTGTCCCCCAAATTCTATGCTGCTTCGCACCATGCTTCGCAAACGCCCCTACCCATAATTTTGATGACTGAACCGGTGCTCTAGTCGCTCGCGCCCATGACTTTAGTCACAAATCAAATCATGGCCTTTTACACCTGTTCGTTCAGGAGGCGAATTTCTATGATTTATACATAGAAAGCGAGTGTCAAAATTTTCACCGTCCCGCTGAGTCATGCCAGCGGTTTTTTCTTTTATAGGCAGTCTTATTCATTCATTGGCTGGGGTTGAGCGAGATAAGGACGTTGATGAGAGTCCCCGCTCGCGCGATCGCTCGATTGAGTATTTACTAATATCAGCACAAGAGACATGCATATTAGCGGTATAGCGATCGCTGTAACATTAAAAAGCTTTTTGCTTAAGTTCATGGGCGATAGTGTGAAAAGGTGAATTGCAAAATGCATACTACTTCTCGCTTCTGTGTTTCACCCACACAATCCGGAGCAATTTGCTTTTTCTAAGTTTTATGTCGCTAAAACGACAATTTGCCACAAACTATTGAGCAATTAATTACTACTCTTTTCAACCACAATAACAGGAGCTATTGAATTATCTTGTCGCTCGTGCCAACTCACCATAAGGCGATCGATTTCTGCTTCCTTGTCACTCCCGAAAACCTCATCTTCTGCGTCTTCTTCTATTTCCTGCCCTATTTCCTGCCAATTCGTACACTCGCCTATAATCTCAACTTCCTCGCAGGTTCCGCTATCCTCAGAATCGCAGTCAATTCGTAATTTGTAAACAATATCAATCACTTTGATCGAATATCTTCGTTGGCGATGGAGCACATCAACAACTAACGACTCTCCGATCGAAGGAACTCTAGGCAGTTGTTTAAGGCTTGCCTTAATTCCCCGAATTTTTTGAGTTTTTTGTACCGTTAACGTGATTTTTGGCGCTTTTCCTGAATAAATTTCCATTCGTTCTTTACCACCGATTGTAGTGTTTGCAGACGTTTAGTAATACTAATTTACGTTGCTTGCTACCCTACTTTTACCCGCAAGTCGTAACTGGCTCGTCTGCTTCTAAGCTAGAACCGTGAGTCAGGAATCAGCAAGCTTAGATAGGGCATGAAGTATTTGCACACCTACATTTAACCGATTGGGTTGCGATCGCACAGGGGAGAGATGTAAACATTATTCTCCCCAATCTTTCCAAACTTCCCACGCACTCGGTGGTTACCTCGTGATGCTTTAGCTCAGGTATTGCTGAACGACTTGAACGAGTTCTGATGTCCAGTATTCGACCGCTTGACCATCAGCGGCTTCTACCATCACGCGGATAACCGGCTCAGTTCCCGATGCGCGAACTAGAATTCTGCCTTGGTCTCCCATTGCCGTCTCCGCTTTGTCGATCGCGCTAGTCAGAGCGTCACACTCCTGCCAGTGCAATCGGCGTTCGCGATCGTCTACTCGAACATTACGCAGCAGTTGCGGGTAAGTCTGAAAGCTCTGGTCTACCAGCTCGGCCAAGCTCATTCCTGACTGACGCACTACGGAAGCTAGATGTAAAGCGGTGAGCATGCCATCACCCGTGCAGTTGTAGTGATGACAGAGGATGTGACCCGATTGCTCGCCTCCCAGCATAGCGCCGCTACGCTGCATTTCTGCTTGGACATACTGGTCGCCCACCGCTGTTCGCACTAAAGAGCCACCCAGTTGCCTCCAAGCTCGCTCAAAGCCCAGATTTGCCATCACTGTAGCCACCAGCAAATCTCCTGGCAGTTGCTGTGCTGCCCTTAGCGCTTGACCCCAGAAATAGAGAATGTAATCTCCATCCACCACTCGACCTTGGGCATCTACCGCCATCACTCGGTCAGCATCGCCATCAAACGCAAAACCGATGTCGGCTGAGTACTGACGCACCGCTGCTTTGAGGGGATTGAGGTGAGTCGAGCCGCAATTGACATTAATGCGATCGCCATCCGGTCGTTCGTGCAAGCAAATGACCTCTGCCCCTAACTCAGCAAACACTTGCCCAGCTAGCGGTACAGCGGCTCCCCACGCCAAATCCAGTACGACTCGCATGCCTTGGATCTCGGTGACTGATTGCAGAGGACGCCGCAAAAATTCAACATAATCGGCGAGCAACTCAGGTCTGAGATAATGCTCTCCCCAAGTATGGGTAGAAATCGCTTTACCAGTACTACCTCTCAAGTCGGCTTCGATTTGCTTTTGCAACGCTACCGGAAGTTTCGTACCTTCTGAGCTGAAAAATTTAATTCCATTGTCTTCCGGGGGATTATGACTGGCTGAAATCATTACCCCGCCTACCGCATCCGTGATACTAGTCAGATAAGCCACGCAAGGAGTCGGGCATAACCCCAGATTCCAGACTTCTAAACCCGCTGAGGTTAAACCTGTCGCCAGAGCTTTGGAGAGCATATCGCTGGAGTTCCGGGAATCTTGTCCCAAAATTACGGGACCCGGTGCGGTTGCTGTAGCTTGTAAGACTTGACCGGCCCAAAATCCAACTTGTAATGCTAAATCAGCACTCAGTAGTTCTCCAACTCGTCCTCGAATGCCATCAGTGCCAAACAAGGGAGATTTCGGTAGGGATAGGGGGCGAATTGCTAGACTGATATCGGTCGAGGACAATTGCTGATGACGGGGGGACGGTTCTAACCGATTCAAGCCCTGAAGGCGGGCAGGAGATGTAACCATAATTCTTTCCTCACACAACACACTAACTGTGGAGAATAACACTTTCTTCTAGAGACTTCTCTCTATTGCATGTATTGATTTGATATGTATAATACTTAACTCTAATTTAATAAAAGGGACTGGTGAGAGTTCCGATCGCTACCAGTTCGCAGTCAAGCCGAGCATCTAGCCATTAATCGCTGGAGTCGGGGAGTGGGGAAGAGACCGTTTTATCCGTGGAGGCGGTGACCAATAATCTTACTTTAGGGAGAGCAAGATTGCTGCCAGCGAAGTTTGTGCAGAGCGATCGCCTTTTTACCATCCAGTTTTGAAAGTGCTTCGAGCGAAAACCATCTGTCGCTCGGCAACCTCGGCAGGAATTCTCAACGCTTGCTGATTAAATCTCATCGGTCATATCTAACTCAGTTCCATCGAGGAGTCGATAGACAGTGGTTCCTCCCTTATACACACTACTGAGAACTTGAATGACTACCAACACTGGAATCGCGATCGCTGCCACTGTCAAACCGCAGATTACGATCGCTGCTCGTTCCGATAAGATGCCAGAGCGGGGTTGAAGATCGATCTGGCTCTGCTTAGGTTTAGATATATTTTGTAATGCTATCATTTCTGCTGGAGATTTCAATTAGTATTCCTAATTATTGCGAAGAGAATAAAAGTCTTTTATCAAGAGATAGTGTGGCTTGCACGATTTTGTATAAAGTTTTTATAAATTGTTCCTTTAGCTACTAAGTAGCGGTCATGAACTGCACACACTAAAACGCATGAAAATTAATATTCCTTCTGCCTTCTGCCTCAACGACAAGTATTAATGCTGACCTACTTATACTTTCTGACTTTCGATTCTATGTTCGTGAAGACTCGCTAGCCCTGCGCCAGTCGCATCCCGGTAAATATTTAGCAATATTAGATTTTAAATAAACCTTCCTGACCTTTAAGTGATGCACGTCAGTGTTCGTTAGCCTTTTCAAGATACTCCAAT
>DATNPT010000348.1:0-25862 GCA_036703075.1 Chroococcales cyanobacterium | reverse complement strand
AGCTTCGAGTACCTCTAGTCCATTACTAGCGACATCCGCTCGATACCCCATTCGCTGCAACAGGTGCAAGGCGACCTGTTGGTTGACCACATTGTCCTCAGCGAGCAAAATCCTCAGCGGTACGCGCTGCGACAAGTTCGGATTAAACGCTTTATCGAGAGAACCATTCGGCTTGACTTTAATCGGCTGTCCCACCAAAACCTGAATCAGAACATCGTGGAGTTGGAATTGTTTAATCGGCTTGGTTAGGAACGCCGCAAAATTAGCGCTGAGTGCGGGGTCGCTGATGTGCGGTTTGCCAATCGAGGTCAGCATGACTAAGGGTAACTTTTGGTAGCCTGGTTGCTCGTGGATTTTAGCGCCCAGTGTCACCCCATCCATCTGGGGCATCTGCATATCCAGAATGGCAATGTCAAATGCTTCTCCTTGACGCAGCCAGTTGAGAGCCTCCGGCCCTGAACAGGCGGCGCGGGTCAGCATGCCCCAGGACTGACCTTGCAGCATTAAAATTTGTCGATTCGTCGCATTATCGTCAACGATTAACAATCGCTTACCAGCTAGCTGAGGTTGTGTGACATCCAGATCGGTGGAGGCAGCGCTGTATACTGCATGAGTGACTACAGTGAAGCAAAAAGAAGACCCTTTCCCGATTTCACTTTCGACCCAGATTTTGCCCCCCATCATTTCGCACAACCGCTTGCAAATGACTAAGCCGAGACCCGTGCCACCATAGTTACGACTTGTCGAGGAATCAACCTGGCTGAAGGGTTTGAATAGCCGGTCTAAGCGATCGGGAGGGATACCAATCCCTGTATCCTTGACAATAAATTGAATTTCGTAGTGGGGGTGCAGGGACGAATCGACCCCTAAATTCCAAACTTGACCCCCTACGCCCTTGGCGGTGACGGAAACCGTGACTTCTCCCTCTTCGGTGAACTTAACCGCGTTACTGAGCAGATTGACTAGAATCTGACGCAACCGAGTCACGTCTCCGGCAATGGTACTGGGAGTTTTGGGGTCGATGAGATAAGCTAACTCCAGACCTTTTTCTGCGGCTTTGGCGGCTAGCAGGTCGAGGGACTCTTCAATACAGGTACGCAGTCTAAATGGTTGTTCCTCTAGTTCCAGCTTGCCTGACTCGATTTTGGAAAAGTCGAGAATATCGTTAATGATCGTCAGCAGTGCCTCGCCACTGTTGCGAATCGTTTCAACGAAGTTAGATTGTTGAGAATTCAACTGAGTGTCGAGCAGCAGTCCGGTCATGCCAATCACCGCGTTCATTGGGGTGCGGATTTCGTGGCTCATCGTTGCCAGAAATTCGCTCTTGGCTCGGTTCGCTGACTCTGCGGCCTCTTTGGCTTTCTCTAGAGCAATATTCTGTTCAGAAAGTTGCTCGCGTTGGCGCTGTTCTTGTTCTAAGAGGCGAGCTTGGGCAAGGGCAATCCCAACTTGATCGGCGACAGCCTCCAACAGTTCAATTTCCTCTGGAGTCCAGTCTCGTAATGAGTCATACTGATGCAAACCGATCGCTCCATTCGGCTCTCCCTGATACGAGGTACGAATCGCTAGCATCGATTTTAGACCGAGTTGCTGGCACAGTGGCATCGCTGCTTGTAGCAGTGGGTCGGTGTGAACGTTGGGGGACGCGATCGCGCGATCTTGAGAGAGCATGCGCTCGGCATGCGGATTGCCAGTCACGGGAACGGTCAATTCCAAAATTGAATCGTAGCCCGATTCTAAATATTCAGCAACGATGGGAATTTGTGGAGTAGGTGTAGCCACGTAAGTGTGAATGATACAACGGTTGACGCGAAAGGCGCGACCGATTTGAGTTGCCGTAATCTGAAAGATTTTATTAGAATCTAGGCTTTGGCGGATTTCTTGGGTAATTTGCTTGAGCAAGATTGCCCGATTAATCTGTCGTTGCAAGGCTGTTTGACTTTCGCGCAGACCTTCCTCCGCCCGCTTGCGCTCGAACAGTTCGGCATTGACCTGCTCGTAGAGTTCTGATTGGTGAACTGCGATCGCAACTTGATTGGCCAACTGCTGCAACAGCTCAACTTCTAAAGATTGCCACGGTCGTTGCCCAGAGCAGTGATGGGCAATTAGCAATCCCCAGAGCTTCTCGCCTTGCAAAATTGGCACCGTTAAGCTAGCCGTAACTTGGAGCTGAGCCAAAAACTCAACGTAGCAAGGTATTAAGCCTGCCGTATAAACATTCTCTATAATACCGACACGACCTTGCCGATAGAGTTCGACATAACTTTCGCCAAAGCAAGGGTCATGAATCGTCGTTCCCAAAACGGCTGTCAAGCCTTCACGCACGGACTCCACAACCACCAATCCACTCCAATCTGGATTGAAACGGTAAATCACAACCCGGTCAGTCTGGAGGAACTGCCGCACTTCCGTTGCCGTAGTGGAGAGAATTTCGTCGAGTTCCAGGGACTGACGAATTCGCACTAGCATCGCATTCGTTAACCCTTCCCGTTCCGCTTGCTGTCGCCACACGACTTCAGCCTGCTTGCGTTCGGTAATGTCGGAAAATGAGGTTACTACCGCATTCGGTTGAGTTTCACCCGGTCGAAATAACGGTTGGCAATTCACCAAAATCCAAGTGAGCGTTCCATCCGGTTTGTGAATGCCCATCACAATGTCGGATTGGGGTTTGCCCGTGCGTAGAGTCACCATGGATGGATGGTCTTCCCCTGGGAAAGGAGAACCGTCTTCATTAATGCTTTGCCAGCGCGGATCGACGGATGTACGTCCCATCATCTGTTGAGCTGTTAGCCCGAGAATGCGTTCGGCACTAGCATTACAGGCAACGATCGCACCATCAGCCTGCTGAAGCACAATTCCCTCTGCCATCACGGTAATCACCGAGCGATAGCGTTCCTCGCTCGCCCGCAATTCTTCCTCAGTGCGTTTGCGCTCGCTGATGTCGCGCACGATACAAACGGCTTCATCAGCACCGCTTTTAACAATACGCACCTCATAACTTTTGACCCCTTGAGCAGTGGACAAGTCTTGCTCATAGGTTTGCTGTTGCCCTGTCTCGACTGCATGCTGCAAGAGTTCGAGGTGACGCTCATTGGCGGCTTCAAGTATCGATATATCCTGCAACGGCTTTCCGACCATCGCTCCGTTACTATCTGCGGCATCAAAATCCAAATAGGTTCCGTCTATGCGCTGTCGGAACATCCGATCTGGAATGGCATTCAACAGCGCGTGCATCTGCTCTTGGCTTTGACCCAGAGCTTGCTGAGCGTTAACCTGCTCGGTAATATCGGTGTGAGTACCGATAATGCGAATAACCTGTCCGTCAGCGTCTTTGAGATGAGTGGCGCGTGAAAGGATGTAAACGGAAGAGCCATTTTTATGACGGAAGCGTTGTGTCACTTGGAAGTGAGATGCCTTGCCAGATTTGTACTCCTCCAAACGCCTTAAGATGGCAATGCGGTCTTCTTCAAAGATGACTTTTTCCCAAGAAATCAATTCATTGGGGAGTTCGTGGTCGAGGTAACCGAGCATCTCTTTCCAGCGAGGAGAATAGTAGATTTCGCCCGTTACCTGATTCCAATCCCACAAGCCGTCTTGAGAGGCATGCGTGATTAATTCCAGGCGTTCTTTAGCGGCTTTTAACTCATCCTCAGCTCGTTTGCGTTCGCTAATATTTTCAATGACTTTAACAAAGTAGTCTGGTTCGCCAGTCGGTTTTCGCAACAGTGAGTGTGTGAGGTTGACCCAAACCACAGAGCCATCTTGGCGGACGAAGCGCTTCTCCAGAGTATACGTTTGGATCTCACCGGCTAACAATTGGTTTTTGTACCGCCTATCCGTCTCGATATCGTCTGAGTAAGTAATATCTAAGAAGCTTTTTGCGCTCAGTTCAGGCTGAGTGTAACCAACAATCTCGCAAAACTTTTGATTGACTCGAACAAATCGACCATCACTACACCTGGCGTGAGCTAAACCCACCGCAGCTTGTTCAAAGGTAGCGCGGAATCGTTCTTCACTCTCTTTTAAAGCACTCTGTTCCGGTTGGCGATCGTTTAACGAATGTTTTGTAGACTTGCCATTCTCTCCGATTGTGCTGAGAGAGGACGATGGCGTTTGAGCCTGTAATTGCGCCTTAACCTGCTTGAGTTGAGTTGCTTGCGTCTCAACGGTTTGCTGCAATTGTTCGATTGCCTCGAACAGTGTCACCGGATCGAACGATCGCAACAGCTCCTGTTCCGTCAAAACTCCCAACCATTCGTCTTGCTGCCCCCGCACGATTAACGGTTGCATCTGCCACGAGTGCAGTGTTGCTTGCATCGCGTCCCACAACGACTGTTGCGAACTCAGACCTAACAATGATGTCTTCATCACCATTTGCGCCTGGGTTTTTGATAGATCGAGACCTAATAGGGATAGCTGAACTAACTGAATCAGGTCGCGTTCTGTAATAATTCCCACAGGAACTGAGGATGGGGAAGAAGACACCGAGAGGGGAAGATATCGCGAGGGTTGAAGAGACAGTCCCACGTCCGTGTGTTCCCACCTCTTTGCCTCCTCGTCTGGCCCTGCGTCCCCGTGTCCTCTTGCCTCTGTCAATACGACATAACTCACGCGATGGGTGAGCATGAGATGAGCAAGAGTCAGAACTGAGGTTGTTAATGGGGCTTGAATGACTGAAGTTGCCATTACTTCCCAAACCCGTCGTCCCTTGAGGAACTGAAGCGGTGGTAACTTTCGACAAATACTTTGAGCAGAAATTATCCCCACCAACTGACCCTCCGGGTCTAATAGGGGTAAGTTCCGAATGTGATGCTGGCGGAAAATCGATAGTACGGTAAACAGATTGCAAGACTCTGAGGGAGTGAGCGTCACGACTGAGCGCCTCATGACATCAGCAATCTTGGTTTCTCCCAGATTAACGGCGGAAGCCATCAGACGAACGAGGTCTCGTGCCGTAAATACCCCAACTAACTGGTCTTGTTCCATCACTAAGACGCAGTCAGTCGGTGCTGTCGTTCGATGAGTTGCGATCGCGTCTGGTGCTTTACTGGATGCGATCGCAGTTTGACTGGGTATTGCGTGGACGGAGTTCTGAGTATCCCGGAAAACAATTGACCCAGAACTGGACAAGGTGGCAGAGTTTTGTCCTTGTCCCATCAAAGGAATGACATCTACTACCGAGCGATCGGAAGGAATGGTGAGAGGATGGTAGTCAATTACCTGATCGAGGCTAGGTAAAGCGGCAGAAGGGGTGTCAGGTTGCATATTGCTCTATCTTATTCAGTCGGGAGATAGATGCCGGGTCTATCTCGGTTATACTTCATAAACTTTTCTTTATCAGACATATTATTTAAAGAAACGAGAAATCATTTTAATTTTTGATGAATATAGCGGTTCTCGCTTGGATGGAATAAACAGACCCTGTAAGGAAATGGCAATGTTATGCCCCTACCCCGTTACAGGCAACTGAGAGTTGCTATAGTTCTCTCTAGCTGGTAGAGATGTAGCATACAGGCATTGAGTTAACGCGATCGCTGCTAAGGGCAATACCTGCTGTAGGATGCCCGAAGAGCTACAGGGCGATTGTATGAGCAGGGATTAATCCCTTTTTTGTTACGTTCATAAGAGTGAAACAAGGGAGAAGACTCAACTAGCGATCGCAAAGGGAGAATATTTTAAGAATAAAGAAGGTTGAAGCTGCTACCCAACCGCTTGAGAGCGCGGTTTGCCACTTCAGAATAACGTAATTCTCCACAGAGAATTTTTACCATGATATCCGTAGCGCTAGGTCGCTTAATACCAACTTTGTAGCCAATTTGAGGAATCCGGTAAAAGGTTCCGGCTAAACGTTGAGCCCAAACCATTTCGCTGCCCCATTCATCGTTCATGACTTGGGTATATTTTTCTAAGGCATCGCTGTCACCCGCAACAGCGCGATCGATTGCCTCAGCGGCCTTCAATCCGCTAAAGATCGAGGGGCGAATTCCCTCAGCCGTAAACGGATCGACGACACAGGCAGCTTCCCCAGCTAAAATGGCATTCTGAGTGTGTAGCTTCTGGTTACCGTCCCACAGGCAGATGCCGTGACCGTACTGCTTGTAGATGCTAAGGTCAATGTCAAACTGCTTGGCATATTCACAGACCATGCCTTTAAGGTCTTGAGTCCCACCACCTCGGAACGCGCCAATGCCAATGGAATACCCACCGGCTTTGGGAAAATTCCAGATGTAACCATGTTTAACTAAACCAAAGTCAAAGTGAACTACAGGTGCATCGCTCACTGGGGCTGGAGTTTCTACCTCTATCGCCCCTGCCATCCGCCGCTTGCGCTGATTGAAACCAAGCCATTTTGCCATTGGTCCCTTGGCTCCGTCAGCAGCAATAATATAGCGACCTTCAACAGGTTCTTTGTCTGTATTCACTTGCCAAGCGTCGCTTTTAAACTCAATACCCGTTACTGCCGTTTGCGTGCGGAGTTCGGCACCTTGGTTTTGCGCCTGCTGGACTAAAAAATGGTCGAAAATATCCCGCCGTACCATCCACACGGGTTCTGCTGTTTTTAGCGTCACATCTACTGGGTCACCCATCTTCCATGTGTAGCGAATTTCATCGGCTTTCACTGAAATGGCAGGTGAAAAGTCAAAATCAAACCACTGTTGCACGATCGGAGAAACTCCCCCACCACAGGGTTTATACCGAGGTAAGGATTCTTTTTCCAAAACCACCACAGAGCGTCCACGCTTAGCGAGGTGATAGGCTGCAGTTCCACCGGCAGGACCGGCACCGACGATGATACAGTCAAACATTGGATTAAGACGGCTCAAGGATGAAATTTCACTTTAGCCTTTATACTCTACACCTCTGCCTTTTGTAGGCATTCTTGTATTACTCTTCTCAATTGATTGGCAAGGCTCCTCTGTCATAGTTCATTCTTCACAAGAAGAAGGCAATTCCTCCCTCAGCTAGAAGCTGGGGGAGGAGGACGCCTGAGCTGCCGTCAGTGGTCAGTCAGAAGTTTGCGTCGCTACACCAAGTGCTATTTAGCCCTTGATATGGTTATCGATTATCTTGGCTAATCCTGGTATCGCCTCCTCCACGTCATTTTTGGCTGAGTTGCGGAGTTTGTTATAGGCACCTCGCACAATCCCGTTCTTGCTTCTCTCGATCCTTGCATCAGTGATGCCCAGCAGCGCGTCGGCTGCACGAGAGCGGTTCTGAGTGAGGTATTCCACTGGATTACCTGTCTGTGAACCTTCACTCCACATCGGATCGAGTGCTGCTAAGACCTCCGGCAGAAGTCCATCGACAGCTCCAGCAATATAACCCGGTTTGACACCTTTGACAGCACCGTAGGCGGCTTTCAAGCCGAGGCCAGACATCCCGCCCTTTGCAGCAACTTGCTCGTCTATCAACTTGACGCAGTCAGCCACAACACTCTCTTTTTTATTTGGGTCATTCAGACCATCATTCAGTCCCATTTTGATTCTCCTTGCTCCTCACTAGACTATTGATTTGAGTAGATTAGCGAACAGGCGTTGAGAGGCTCAATCATTGATTTACAGCTCAATCGTAGATGGCACTGACTGGCTATGTTTGTCCTTCCTCTCCAAGGTGTCATATACCAAGTAGTTGTGTTGTTTTAGGTTTTTGGAGTTCTACTCCAATCCTTACCTCTTCCTATTTATTCTTGGTTTCACCATGATATCCGCATTTTTTTAAACGTCATCCGTCTAATTTTTTCGGATAGGCTCCCTGACTTATGTGAAAGCCATTTCAACTCAATATTTACACGCAGAGTAAAACTTACACCTAGCTGTTAGAAGGATTTACAAAAGCTTTACACTAATGAGTTATAAATTGCTTCTGTGCTTTCATCTTTCAATTCAATAGTGAAGTCACGCTCCAAAACCTGAAGCGATGCGATCGAGAGATAAAGTCTTTACCTAATTTCTTGAATACCTCGTCTTAGTGCTTGATTTATACCCTTTTATGGGTACCCCGCCTATTTAAGGGCGGGGTCTTATCATTCAATGACTTGTTAAAAAAAGAGTTGTTCTGGCTAACTTTTCCGAAATTGCGTATCTACAACAATAGAAGCATTCTCGCTTGTCGGGTAGCCGTTAGAGACCTTATTGCTAGTACTACGCTGCGATGCTTTGCTGGATTGCTAGTCGCTTCGTGGCAAAGCAATCGATTCGACTTGCTGTTAAACACCAAAATCAGTTATTTGATACTGGCATCAGACTGTTTTGATATCTTTTTCTTTCTCAGCTAGTAATTCATCAACTTTGGCAATGTACTTATCCGTCATTTTTTGAATCTTGTCTTGAATATCCTGCGATTCATCCTTAGAGATTTCGCTATTTTTCTCCTGTTTGCGGACTGCATCAACAGCATCCCGGCGGATATTGCGAATTGAGACTTTTCCTTCTTCCGCATACTTGGCGGCCAGCTTCACAAATTCTTTACGACGTTCCTCCGTCAACGGTGGAATATTCAACCGTATAAGCTGACCGTCGTTACTGGGAGTTAAGCCGATATCCGACAGGGAAATCGCCTTCTCTATCGTGCTCATACTACCCTTGTCGTAAGGCTGAATCGTAATGGTACTCGCATCTGGCGTACTGATATTAGCCAATGACTTGAGGGACGTTGGGGTACCGTAATATTCAACCTGTACCCGGTCGAGTAGGCTGGCATTGGCACGCCCCGTGCGAATCGTATTGAAAGAGCGTTGAGTTGCCTCAACTGCCTTCTGCATATGGCTTTCGGCGTCAGCTAACTTCACAAGAACCTCCTACAATGGTTCCGACTGGTTCTCCCTTGACAGCGCGGTGAATATTACCCCGCACCGTAAGATCAAATACCATAATCGGGATATTATTCTCTTTACATAATGCGATCGCAGTACTATCCATCACTCGCAAATCGTGAGCGAGGACGTAACTATAGGTGAGACTTTGAAAGCGACGAGCCTCAGGATTTAGATGTGGGTCACTATCATAAATACCGTCTACTTTCGTTGCCTTAAAGATCACCTCTGCATCGATTTCTGCCGCCCGCAAGGCAGCAGTCGTATCGGTAGTGAAGAACGGATTACCTGAACCCGCCCCAAAAATCACGACACGTCCTTTTTCCAGATGACGAATGGCACGACGCCGGATGTAGGGTTCTGCCACTTCCTGCATGGCGATTGCCGTTTGCACTCGCGTTGGTATACCACTTTGCTCTAAGGCATCTTGCAACGTCATGGCATTCATTACCGTGGCAATCATACCAATATAGTCAGCAGTGGCTCGATCCATTCCTGCGGCTGATGCTTTAATCCCGCGAAAGATATTGCCCCCCCCGACGACAATTGCCATCTGGACACCATCTGCCACAACCTCTGCTACTTCACTAGCGATGTCTTGAACGACGCCTGGATCTATGCCGTAGCCCAGGTTGCCCATCAAGGCTTCACCGCTCAACTTTAGTAAAACCCGTCGGTATTTCATCCCCATGCTACGACTCTTTTTCTCCTAGATTTCCTCCCCCATAAGATAACAGCCTAGAGCTGTTATGTCTCTATCGTGACTAGTGTCGCCACTCAAAAAGACTGCCAATTGCCTCAGTCGATTTAGGTACGATTTCTGCTCCCGATAGAAGAGCTGCGATCGCATTTTGCAAATACGGGACTTGCTCGGCTTCTGGTACTTGGGTATTGTCGATTCTACCTCTGTAGCGAAGAATTCCTGTCGCGTCGATCAAAAATGCCTCAGGAGTCTTCTCGACACCAAAACCGTGAGCGACATCCTGAGTCGAATCCCACAGATAAGGAAAATTCAATTCCCTTTCCCGCGAGAATGTCGTCATATTCTCAAAGCCTTCTTGCGAGTGTCGCTGAGCATCGCTAGCATTGATGCCAACGAGCGTGCAGCCTTGGTTATGAAACTCGGATTGAATTTGCTTGAGTGTATCTAAATACAAGGAGATAACCGCACAGCGGTTACACAGAAAAATCACTCCTACTCCCTTCCACCGTTCTAGATAACGGGACAAGTGGTGAACTTGTCCATCAATCCCCGGCAGTTCAAAATCCGGTGCATAACTACCTACAGGAGTACCAATTTTTTCGATGAGACTCATAGGGCTTGCTTTTAGTGAACGACAATTCTGACTCCTACCAAACCTTCCAGTCTAAGATTTGCCAGGTGGGGAAGGAGTTAGCGCTTTCCTCACAGTGGCTCCTACCAGCCTTTCCCAATGGATTGATAACCAATCAACTTGTAGACTAGTTTGGCGGCTGTAAACTGGGAAACCACAGAATCAACCACAGGAGCTAGTTCCATCACATCGCAGCCAATGACCTGGTAGGTTTCAAATACTCGGCGTAAAAAGGTCGTCAGAGCGTACCAGTTCAAGCCCCCTGGTTCGGGAGTTCCCACGCCAGGAATCAACGCTGGATCGATCCCGTCCACATCAATGGTAATAAATACCCGTCTCGTGGGGATACTCGCGATCGCTTTGTCTACCCAGTTTGGGTCTTTAGCAATCTCTCGCGCCCACATGACAGGGATTGATTTATCCTGAATCAGAAGAGCTTCTTCTTTACAAAGGCTGCGAATGCCAACAGGTAGAGTGGGCAGCCCCATATCCACAATCCGACGCATCACACAGGCGTGGCTGTGAATTGAACCTTCATACTCATGACGCATATCGCCGTGGGCGTCGATTTGAATCACCGTGAACGGTTCATCAGACGCACGGCGATATGCCTCGACAATGCCAGTTGTGATGCTATGTTCGCCACCTAGGGCAATCACAAACTTATCGTCTTGAATGAGTTGGGATACCGTCTCGCGGGTAACTTCCAACATCTGTTCTGACGAGAGAGGTTGAGCGCTTCGCGTGTCGGCAATGTGGGGATGAGTATAAATCTGAGCATCCCAACAGGTTTCTCGCTCTAGCTCGTCATCATAGTATTCCAGCTGTACGGACGCGTCCAACAGAGCGTCAGGTCCGTTTTCACAGCCTTTGCGGTAACTTGTCGTCGCCTCGAAAGGAATCGGTAAGATTACAACCCCCGACTGTTCGTAAGATGCCTTGATTTCAGAACCGAGGAATGGCTGAACGGCAGTAGATGATTGCACCAGCATGGAAGGGAACACCAAAGAATTTGCAAAAATTAATCGTGACATATTCCCCTAGCTACCTGCAAAGGGGAGGTTGCTCAAAGCCTGTTTTCGGTCTACAGCCTATCAACAGCTAATCGACGAGACATTGCTCCAGTCTATCGACCCTATCTAGTCTAAAATTCTTTAGGCTAACGAGAATTTCTCCTTTCGGGGTTTGTCGTCCCACCGCGATCGATATCCTTTCTTAACAATAGGACAATTCTTCCTACCCGAAAATCTCTAAGAAGCGAGGTTGTTGAACTTCACGCTTAAGAGACCAACTCCCCTAGACGATGAGTAGGCACTTCAGGCCAGAGTTCTCACCCACTCCACTGGATCTAACTTATAGTAGCGTTTCAGCTCCTGGTAAAGCTCAGGATGCTTTCGTTGCAGTTGGAGAGGTTTTTCAAAAAAAGTTTCTGTAGCAACGGCGAAAAATTCGGCTGGCTCGGTTGCGCCATATTCATCGATCGCTGTTTCCACACCCCGCTCAACTGCACGGCACAATTGCTCATATTCTTTCCTAAACACCTGCCCCCAAGTTACATAGTCTGACCGTTTCTCAAGAATCGGTACACCCGACGCATTTCCTGCTTCTTGGTCTAACTGATGTGCGAATTCATGAAGGACTACATTGCGGCCATCCTGCCAATGCTTGACATCGTATTTGATATTCTCCCAGGAAAGCACGACGATGCCAGTACGCCATGATTCCCCTGCTTTCACTTGTTGTTCCTCTAGGTAATAGTCTCCAAACGACCTAGCCTGATTCGCGATAAAAGCACTGGGGTAAACGAGAATGAGACGAAGCTTCGAGAAATAACTTCCTCGTTCATTGAGTAAAAGTAGAGCTGCTATTGCGGCAATCGTTACTTTGATTTCATCAGTTAGCAACAATCCTCCGCACCCTTTAAACGTTTTCTCGGCAAGAAAAACCTGGATATGCCCACGGAGCCGCTTACGTAAGGAGACTGGTAGGTATTGATAAAGGGGAACGCTTCGCTCCAGAATGACAATCCACTCAGAGGGAAAAGGTCTGCGAGCAAGCCATCTGCGCTTTAGTTTAGTTAGCGGCTCTATCCCAAAAATTAAAGCAATAATTAGCAGAATAAATAACAGGAAAATAATCGTTTTTATCATAAAATCGCTGCAAGAGCTGAATAAACCTGAGCAGCAGTAAATGTTGTGCGGGCAACTGGTAAGGGAGCATCTACCTACGGGAATAATAAAGTGAGTTGCTTAATTAATATCGTGTATGGCTGGCTTTAATCCCCTCCCTTTCAAATTCTTACGCAGAAAAACTCAGAACAACTTCGGTGTTGACCCGTCTGTTAAAAGCACGCAGCCAGTGGTACTCAAGCCTACGGTGTCACCTCAAAACCGCTCAAAATCGCTGGCTGAACTGCAAAAAGAAGCGGAGGCACAGTTCTACGCAACTTACCCTCACCTCACATCAGGGCCAGCTAAAGCGAAGCGAGGAGTATTCAGCAAAATTATCTGGACAGCAATTCTCCTAGGTATCCCCGTTGGTGTGGTTTGGGTGGCAAACCTACCCTACCCGGTAATTCGCCGCCCAGTAGCGCAAAAGGCTCCAATCCTGCTGCTGCCTAGTTATATGGACATAGACTCTCATTACCGTCAAGCGATCGCTTCCGTTGAACAAGCTCAACAACTGATTGAAAAACCTACCAGTGCGGCCGATTTAGATTTAGGAGAGCAAAAGGTGAATGAAGCCCAGAACCATCTCGATGCTCTGCCCATTACCTTTTTGAACGATTGGTCAGAATACCGATATTGGTGGTATGACTCGCGGTTCAGTATCTACGGCTTCAATTCTGCTCGTACCAAGGTTGGACAACTAAAAGCCAAGGTATTTCAAGAAAAGAATGCTCAGACGTTGCTAACAGACAGCGAACAGGCACTTCTTAAAGCCAAACAGCAATATCAACACTCATCAACGCCAACCGATAAACAGGTTGCGATCGCATCTTGGCGTGAAGCGATCGATCGGCTTGAGCAAGTCCCTGGTGTGACTCTTGCAGGAAAAGCAGCACAAGCCAAACTGGAAAATTATCAGCGTGACTTTAAGGAAGTTGCTGGACTGGCTGCCGGAAACGAGCGCATCAGCACTTTAATTGCAGCCGCACGACAATTTTCTTGGCAAGCTGCCAAAGCTGGACAAAACCCACCTCACACCGTTGCCCAGTGGCAGCAGGTGGAAAACTTATGGCAACAAGCCATTACTCGCCTCGAACAAATTCCCAAAGATGACCTAGCAGGCTATGCAGAGGCGCAAAAATTACTAGCGGAGTATGACAACAACTTGGGACAAGTCAAGATCAGACGGCAAGCTGAGGCTGATTCGGTACAGGCGCTACAACAAGCTCAATCCCAAAAACAAAGGCTTTTGGCTTCTCTTCCCACTGATGCTGCCTCTTTAGAGCAGAATCGTAACTCCATAGCTAGCCAGTTACAAGCAATTATTGATGGATTAAGAACAGTTCAACCAGGGACAACAGCTTATCTAGAAGCCCAAGAACTACTGCTGTTTGCACAGAACAAACTTAAACAGCTGCAATCTTGACAAGGAAATCTTGACAAGGATATGAATTAGAGGGTGAACGCCCAGGACGGCGTGCAGGCGGTTCATATCTTCGAGATGGGCTAATTCGATTGCTGCAATGGCTGAATGCAAGGAGCTGAGACCATATTGAGTGTCACCATAAAACCGGACTGGATTTGATAGGACATGATTGCTCGCTTTTCCTCGAAGGCATCGATCCAGTTTTTGGCTCGCTGGATATCTTGTTGCCTAGGGATATTGTTGTCACTTAAGGGAAAGCGGTAAACATCATTCGTTTGAGGGTCGATCAGCTCCAATGCCTCCTCCCAGCTTGTACAAATTAGCCAGAGGCGATAGAATGTATCACCTTCACTCAAATCATTATTAATCGGGTACGCATCACCACAGTCTCCATTGAAGCTGTACTGAGCGATCGCAGCCAGTGCCGCTACTTGTGCTTGATCAATCGTATTGAATTTTCGATAATCCCAAAAGTGCATGCCATCCTCCCCCCACCACTCAATCCGATAAAGCGTAGGTTTGATGGAAATAATTTGGTAAAAGTTTTTGAGGTCAAGTGTTGGAGGTTGATGCGCTGGCTGCCATTCGGGACAACTGCAAAAGTAATTCTCACAAGCGAGTGGATTCGCGGCACAGCGCAGCAGGCATGACTCAGAAAAGTAGAAGTAGATGCAAGTGCTACAGATGTTCGGTTTTGCCATGAGCATAAATACTCCGTGTATGAGTTAGGCAGATCGCGGGTCGCGAGTGGTGTCGGGGAAGATTGCCTGACCCAATTCTCAAGCGTTGCAAATCTACCCCTCAGCGCCGTAACTTCCGCTGAGGGGCAAAACTAAAAGACCTATCTAAAGTTATCTGCGACTTCTATCAGAAAACATCGGCAGAATCTAGGAAAGAAATCGGCACATTAGCTGAATACAAGAGATTTTCCATCTGCTGTAGGATATAAAACTTGCTCATTTAGGTTAAGTTCTTTTACAAACTTTTCAGAACTTGCGGGTCAGCTATCTAGTAACTATCTCTTTGTTTTGTACGATTAGTTCAGAGGCCATGTCTAAGAATTTGCATGACTCAGGGCGATAACCAACAATACCGCTAGGCTGATAGCACCATGTTGGGTAAATGCCTGACCTACTCTCTCAAGAGGACTTGATTAACGCAAGGCTTGCGGGTCATTAGGGAAACCTAAGCCCCTTACAGCCAGTGCCGTGTAATGTCAATAATGGCTGGATAAAACCGAAAAATATTAATGATGATCGCGACTTCCGTGCTGGCTAGCTTATTACAAGCCATGCCACAACTGCGGGCTCAAGTATATTTCAAGTCTTCTTTGACCGCACTCTCCCATGCCATGGAAGATCAGGTCTTGGCTGGAACAGACGAACCCTTGGTGATTGCTAACTTTCAGCGAGAGCGATTCTACCGTCAGGAAGCGCACCGCTATCGAAGAATTGCCGAACGGACGCATCAAGTTTACGTGCTAGCAGCACCGGAAACCGACTTCAAGAATAGTTCAAACTTTTACGAGACTGTAGCATTCGATCCAGCCGATGCACTAGCTCAAGAGTGGCATTTAGTCGTAATCGGGCAAAGTTATGCCAGCTGCCTAATTTGTCGAGAGCGATCGCCAATAGTCGTAGATACTACCAGTTCAGAGATTGACTCCTCCCGTCGCTTTGAGGGCATCTGGACGTTTGACCGCAATGTCAGCGAACAAGCGGCTGAGATACTTCTGACCCGTATTGAAGCGTATCGACCCGAACTAACGGACAAGATTCGGGAGGCAAAGTCTCTGTATTTAGGAGATGCTTCATCACTCCGTTTTGCCTCATCTCCCGATTTAACCAACCCCGACCCCTTCGTGCAGCGCTTAGTCATGTACTTACAGGCAGGTCAGTATAAGTTGCTCAAAGCCTACGACTCCATTTCTGCCCAGGAACAGAAAGAGCGCTTGGTGAACTCGATTACGACTGCCATTCGACGCAGTTTAAATCCCAAGGAAATCCTCGATGTTGCCGTGCAGGAACTGGGGCAAGCCCTTGGGTCTTGTCGGTGTCTGATTTACTGCTGTAAGGCAACGGATGCCACCACGACAATTGGTCATGAGTTCTTAAAGCTAGATGATAAGGGAGAGACTAGCCTTGCTCCAGCACGAGGGCAAACTTGGCTATTACGAGATAATGCTCTATTTCAAGAGGTAGTACAGCAACGGGAACCCGTTTACGTCGAAGATACTCAAGCAGACGCCCGGATTAAGCAAAGTAATGGCTCGCGTAAAACTAAGCCAAAATCGCGATCGGCAAATCTACCCAATCGCGCTAGTCACAAGTCATCCTTTACTACCTTAAAGAATCTGTTGCAACAGTTTTCCGTGCGATCGCTTTTGATGGTTCCGGTGGTCTATCAAGGTCAGTTGCTGGGAATGGTGGAATTGCACCATTGCGGGGCAAAACCTTACCACTGGAAGGAGGATGAACTAGCACTAGTAGAAGCAATAGCCACTCAAGTCGGTGTTGCCCTGATTCAAGCGGAAGCCTACGCCAACCTGCAAGATTTAAACCAGCAGCTAGAAGCACTCGACCGTACCCGCAGCAACTTAGTCGCGATTACCGGACACGAACTGCGGACTCCCCTGTCCACCATTCAAGTCTGTTTGGAGAGCCTCGCCAGCGAACCGGATATGTCTCCAGAGTTGCGCCAAGTCATGCTCAACACCGCTTTAGCAGATGCAGAACGCATGCGAACGCTGGTTCAAGATTTCCTTACCCTCTCCCGCCTAGAAAGCGGTCGTGTGGAATGGCACCCAGAACCCCTCTCCCTGACAGAATGCATTGAACTTGCCGTTAGTAACGTTCGTGCTCGCCGAGCGGAGAACGAGCGCCCGGAGATTGCCACACAGGTGCCAGATGACCTCCCCTTAGTCCGAGCGGATGGTGAATGGCTAGTAGAAGCTCTAGCCAAGCTTCTAGACAATGCCTGCAAATTTACCAGTCCTCAAGGGCAAGTCATGATTCAGACTCGATGCGATGATGGAACGATGTTGGAAGTCACAGTAGCCGATACAGGTCGCGGCATTGAACCCAACCGCCTAGAAGACGTTTTCGATCGCTTCTACCAGGAAGAAGGTGCCTTGCGACGCACTGCAGGCGGTACTGGGTTAGGGCTAGCAATTTGCCGTCAAATTGTCAAGGGTTGGGGCGGGCAAATTTGGGCGGATTCAGCGGGGAAAGACCAAGGGAGTCAATTTCACTTTACTGTACCAATTAACGCTCCTTCCTTAGAGTCAAGGCGCTCGGCCTCCAACGGCAACCCCTCTGCACTCGACGAGCGAGCCTCCACCGCTAGGAGGCAGTCCAACACAGACAGCGGATTGCAAACACAAAGTTGAATCAGTGGCAGCCCTTACACATGAGTAACGACTAACAAACTGTTACAGTTCTTGACAGACTAGCTAGCCTTGTACAACCTCGGTGATAGCATGCCGTAAATGCCCTAAATAAAGTTGAGAAAATAAACTATGGCAGAAACCGAAACATTACAGGGCCAAGCTCCCATCTTTGGGGGTAGCACCGGCGGATTGCTAACAAAAGCCCAAGTAGAAGAAAAATACGCAATTACCTGGACTAGCCCCAAAGAGCAAGTCTTTGAAATGCCCACTGGCGGCTCCGCCGTAATGCGTGAAGGTGCCAACCTGTTGTACCTCGCTCGTAAAGAGTACTGCATTGCTTTAGGTGGTCAGCAACTGCGGGCAAAATTCAAAATCAACAACTACAAGATTTACCGGATTTACCCCAATGGTGAAATTCAGTATATCCATCCCAAAGATGGTGTTTTCCCTGAGAAAGTCAACCCAGGCCGTCCCTATGTTGGGAAAAACGACCGCAACATCGGTCGCAATCCAGAACAAGCTACGCTGAAGTTCAGCGGTAAAAAACCCTATGAGGTTTAATCGATAGGGACTAGAGGTTAAGGACTGGGAGTTAAGGAAACAAGAGTGAGGATTGGGTAAGCCCTTTAATCTTGTTTCCCGACTCTCCAGTCCTTAATTTCTCTCCTAGCCCTAGCTCCTAGTCCTTAGCCCCTCAATCAAATCATGATTCTCCCGGATTTCTCGCAGTTTTCAGCACTAGCTCAACACGGTAATTTTGTTCCGGTTTACCAGGAGTGGGTGGCAGACTTAGAGACCCCGGTGTCTGCTTGGTATAAGGTGTGTGCGGGTCAGCCTTACAGTTTCCTCTTAGAATCGGTAGAAGGTGGGGAGACGCTGGGACGTTACAGTTTTTTAGGCTGCGACCCATTATGGGTTTTAGAAGCTAGAGGAGAGCGCACGATTCAGACCCACCGAGATGCTTCGGTAACGGTGTTTGAAGGAGACCCATTCGAGGCATTGACTAACTGCCTGAAACCTTATCACCCCGTCAAGTTACCTCAATTGCCGCCAGGGATTGGTGGTTTGTTTGGGTTTTGGGGCTATGAACTGATTCGTTGGATCGAACCGCGCGTCCCAGTGTACCCAGCAACGGAGAGTGATGTGCCGGATGGGTTGTGGATGCAGGTGGACAACCTGATTGTGTTCGATCAGGTGAAGCGCAAGATTTGGGCGATCGCGTATGCGGATTTACGAAATGCCGCCGATTTGCACGCTGCCTATCAACAAGCTTGCGATCGCGTCCAAGCCCTAGTGAGTAAGTTACAACTCCCCCTATCTGCTGCGGACACGATCATGGAGTGGACGCCGCCGGAAAGCGCGACTCAACAACTCTCCTATACGAGCAACACCGAAGCATCGCAGTTCTGCGCGAATGTCGAAAAAGCGAAAGAATACATTCGTGCGGGAGATATCTTTCAGGTCGTGCTGTCGCAGCGCCTCTCGGCAGAGTACAGCGGTGACCCCTTTGCACTTTACCGCTCCCTGCGCTTGATTAATCCCTCGCCGTATATGGCGTATTTCAATTTTAGGGACTGGCAAATTATTGGTTCTAGTCCAGAAGTCATGGTCAAGGCAACTAAAGCACCTGAAGGGGGAGTTCGGGCAATTCTACGCCCTATCGCCGGGACTCGACGCCGAGGCAAAACTTTCCAAGAGGACAATGCTCTTGCCGAAGAATTGCTGCAAGATCCCAAAGAAATTGCCGAACATGTCATGCTCGTCGATCTGGGCCGTAATGACTTAGGTCGCGCCTGCAAAAAGGGAACAGTGATAGTCGATGAATTGATGGTGATCGAGCGTTACTCCCACGTTATGCACATTGTGAGCAATGTCGTTGGAGAACTCGATGAGAGTAAAACAGCTTGGGACTTGCTCAAAGCTTGCTTCCCAGCCGGTACCGTAAGTGGTGCCCCCAAGATTCGGGCAATGGAAATTATTCACGAATTGGAGGCAGAGCGTCGCGGCCCTTACTCCGGTGTCTACGGTTACTATGATTTTGAGGGTCAGCTCAATAGTGCGATCGCGATTCGTAGTATGGTCGTTCGCCTGCAAGAATCTGGTAAACATACCGTGTCAGTCCAAGCTGGTGCTGGCTTAGTAGCGGATTCCGAACCCGAAAAAGAATATGAAGAAACCCTCAACAAAGCCAGAGGATTACTAGAAGCAATCCGCTGTTTGCGTCCCTCGGAGCAGTGAACAATGAATTATGAACCGGATGGGCTATCTTTTCATCATTCATAATTTATTGAGCTGAGGGCGGTTGCATGATAATCGCTTCAAATGGAATCACGCCTGCCTTTTCGCTATTGAGACAACGAGCGGCTTCCTGCGAAAGATCTAAGTTCCTGTTTTGATTGGAGACATACGGCCCCCGGTCATTAATCCGGACTACGACAGAATCGCCATTTTTCAGATTTTTTACCCTGAGATAAGTATTAAACGGCAAGGAAGGATGGGCGGCCGTGAGTTCGTGCTGATTGTAGGTTTCCCCTGTAGCCGTAAGCCGTCCATGAAATCGTGGTCCGTACCAGGAGGCTAGTCCGTCAAACTTTTTTGGCGTTTCGGCTAGGTTGTGCATTCGCTTCTGGGCCTCTGCCAGAGGTAACACCACTTTTCCTAAAGCGATACGAAGGTTGTTTGTCCATTCGATAGCGAGGAGTTCGGCGTTGCGGTCTACATCAGTGGCTAAGTTATCGTCAATTTTTATTAAAATGCGATCGCCTATCTTCACAGAAGGTCTGCCATCAACTATCGCTGGTTCAGCGTTCGCGGTATTCAAAAATGATTCCGATGAATTTAACAAAATTTGTTTGAGACGTTTAGCCATCAAATCTGCTTGCTCTTGCTTGGTCAGTTGAGCAATGACGCGTCCCTTCAGCCAAACTTGGAATTGCTCTCGTCCTTTTGAAGGAACAGCCGCAAAGGCACGGCTTGCCAAAAGTTGTGAATATCGCCATAAGCCTTGTTTAACCAATGGTGTCTTGGTGTTTTGTTGGTCGTCAACTTGCTCCCAAGAATGAGTACTGACCACTCGAACCGAAGTTGCGAATGACTTTCCCAGCGACTCGTTGCGTTGACGCCAAGGCAATAAATTATGTATCACCTGTAAAATCTGCTGAGAAAATGTTCCATCCGACACCTTAGGGGGAGAGGACTCATTCCATGAGGCTGTCCATGAGGGGACTGAGGGTGATGGTGTTTTTGCCACGACCCAGGCGTTTTCTTTGGGTTCCAATTGTGGACTGCACAATGTGTTTTTTGGAGTTCCGAAACCGAGAGGATGGTTAGGAAATTGGATTTGTTGGGGATGAAACGGAGAACCGCTTGCACTGACTTGAAATGCCAGATTAGGAATAGTGGTCGCGGAAGAGATAGACGGCCAGACTCCCCTGGATAGCGGCATCGGAAACGCTTTAGATGTTGGTATTTCTAGTGGGCTACCGATCGCTGAGAGCACCCTGGCGGGAAAAACACTGCCCAGGTGATCGGGTACTTTGAATAAATTCTGGCTAGATGCCAGTAAACAGCTAACCCAGGAAGATATCCAAAAAAGTCCGAATAATGGCATATGCAGTGATTTTTTAAGATAAATACACTCTCACGAGCAAACCGTTTTACAGTATACAGAGTTTCGCGATCGGATCGACAGAGTCTTCTTTGGAGCGATCCCGATCAACTCTAAATCCTGGTTTTGTTCGAGCTAATTCTATTTGGGGATCGCAAAATCATTAAACTGCCATTTAGCTATATTGTGTTATTTGGTTAGATCGAGAGCGGTTACATCTAGAGACTACAGTCAGTATGAAAAACCTACCTTTTTATATCGTTGATGTGTTTGCGATCGCCCCGTATACAGGCAATCAGCTTGCTGTCTTTACCAATGCGAGTGCTATATCTGACGCCCAAATGCAACAAATTGCTAAGGAGATGAATTATTCAGAAACTACATTTTTAACCTCTCCAACTCCCCAAAATGGAGGGTATAATGTCCGAATTTTTACACCTAAAAAAGAATTACCCTTCGCCGGTCATCCGACTTTAGGGACTGCCTACATCATTCAAAAAGAGATTATTCAAGAGCCGATTGACGTTGTCAATTTAAATTTACAAGTTGGGCAAATTCCGGTGACTTGGCACAATAGTGAGGATACAGGGGAAGTCTTATGGATGCGTCAAAACCCACCTAGTTTTCATCAAATCTTAGACGCTAATGCCCTAGCTCCCGTGTTAAATCTAGACTTGGATGAAATTGATTCGCGCTTTCCAATTCAAGAAGTTTCTACGGGTATTCCCTTTATTATTGTTCCCCTAAAAACTCATGCATCGCTAAAACGAATTAGAGTAAACCGAGAGAAGTTCTTTGAACTGGTTGAGAAGACTCAATCCAAAGAAATCCTCGTCTTCTGCCCGGAAACCTACTCTCCGGAAAACCAACTGAGCGTCCGTGTATTTGCTGAGTTTTTAGGTATCCCAGAAGACCCAGCTACGGGTAGTGCGAATGGCTGTTTGGCCGGGTATCTGGTGGAACACTCATACTTTGGGGACAAGCCCGTGGATGTTCGAGTCGAGCAAGGATACGAAATAGGTAGACCTTCGCTGTTATTGCTCAAAGCCCACAGCCGTGAGGACACGATAGAGGTGTCAGTGGGTGGTAAGGTTGTGACGATCGCAAAAGGAGAATTTCTGTAGATTGCCCTTGCTCAGGTGTTTAGGACATGAACCAACACGTCATAGAATGAATAGGGAAAGTGCCTAGGCTAACTTTTCCGGGAACATTGTTGAACTAGCAAACGGCTCGTGAATTATCAATCCAGAATGAGGCATCTTCAACGATTAGCTGCAATCATATTGGCGTTTATGCTGATGCTGAGCGTCCCAACTTCGGCTCAAGCCGCCAGCTCGTCTTCGATATCCCGCTCCAATGCTGACTCCGAGCTAATCGGCAAAGATTTTTCGGGTCAAAACTTACAATCAGAGGAGTTTACCAATACCAAGTTAGACCTGGCAGACTTTAGCAATACCGACTTACGCGGTGCAGTGTTTAGCGGTTCTACGCTGAGTAAAGCTAAGCTGCATGGAGCCGATTTCACGTATGGAATTGCCTATTTAGTAGACTTCAGAGGTGCTGACTTGAGTGACACGGTTCTGGAAGAAGCTATGCTGCTGCGGTCTAACTTTACTGATGTTGACATCACAGGTGCCGACTTCACGAACGCAATTTTGGATGGCATCCAAGTGAAAAAACTTTGCGCTGTAGCAAAGGGGGTTAATTCCAAAACAGGCGTGGCGACTCGCGAGTCGTTGGGATGCAAATAAGCAGTGAGAAGTGACCAGTGACTAGTTATTAAGGTTTCAGGTGGGGATTTCAGCCTCTACTGAAGCCTTGTTCGATCGAGATTGGGCGACGACTCAATGGGGTAAAAGCTAAAGACGCTATTGCAGGAGACGCATGTCTTGGATGTGAAAGAAAGGCTCCACACTCACCTTACCCAGATAGTACGCGATCGCGACCCCTACCTCGCCTCAGCAGGGCATTTCTACGTCCAGCAGTACGTCCGCCAGCAGTTAGAACAGTGGGGAAAAGTGGAAACTCATGAGTTTCAGGTACGAGGCAAAACGCATCAGAATCTGATCCTCAATCTTTCTCCAGCAAAGCAGAGCAATTCTGCTCCCATTTTGATTGGTGCTCATTACGATGCCGTACCTGGAACACCAGGGGCTGATGACAATGCAACTGGCGTTGCCGTATTACTCGAATTGGCAAGAGCATTTGCGACTGAACCCTTAAGTTATCCTGTCCGTTTCCTTGCTTTCGATATGGAGGAATATGGCTTACTGGGCAGTCAGGCATATGCAACTGACTTGAAGCAACAACAGCAGCCATTACGCTTGATGCTTTCCTTAGAGATGCTGGGCTATTGTAATTCTGCCCCTGGTTCGCAGCGTTATCCGGCAGGGTTGCAATACTTCTACCCCAATCGCGGTAACTTTATTGCTCTGATCGGTAATTTGTCCACCATTCCCGACCTCATTCGCCTCACTCGCCGTATTCGTAAAGCTGGAACGCCTAGCGAGTGGTTGCCAGTGCCGAATAAAGGTTTGATGGTTCGACAGACGCGACTGAGCGATCATTCTCCCTTTTGGGATAGGGGTTACCCAGCAATGATGGTTACAGATACAGCGTTTATGCGAAATCCTCACTATCATCAACCGACAGACACGATAGAAACCCTCGACTTAGATTTTCTTACCGGCGTCTGTCGGGGTTTAGAACTTGGTCTTCGGGGTTTATAACTAATAAGCTATGAACCATGAACAGTTCTCGTTCAAGTCTTTGTTAGTGAAACTCGTCTTTTAGTTAAGTAGGTAGGTACAAATAAACGCAGGTATGTCAACAAATGTTAAGAACCTAAACCCCTCTTCCTTTCTGCCTTTTGCCTTCTGCACTCTGCCTTGCCTCAACGACAAATATTAATGCCCACCTACTTATTCGCATTACTCGCTTCTCAGTAATTCTACTGAGAGCTTCAGCTTTGGTCTATTGATGCCCATCTGTCTATGAGTAGCTTGGCTGAGGGATAACAGTACACTGGCTGATGTCAAAGCCAAGGATAAGTTCGGTAATATTGATCGAGTAGATCCATACAGATGCATCACCAAACCAAAGCTGAGTTCGCTTTGCTGAATTCAAGTGTTTGTAGAATCGTCAGTAATAGCACAACTGGGAAGAGCAACTCTGGTTAATGAAATGATTTCGGAGTTGAGATTCATCCAGGACAGCTCTACCGCCGGGTACCTTCTAAACTTGCAAAGGATACACTCCAAGCAAGTCTATGCACTACAACCTTTTTTAGTTCAGCCTATCTACACTACGAGTTAGGAACTGAATTACCTGAAATTTCGCGAGCTGATGGGAGTTCCAGCAGCTTAAGAGAATTGTCTCGGTTTATCAATCTCATTCCGGCATTAGCTCAGAGGCTACATTCGCGTGCTGGCGAATACATTTGGTGCTGTCCAAGCTGAGAGTCACTGAATTGAAGTGTAAATCGCTTGAAAACCACATACATCGAAGATTCAATACGCTTTCTCTCCAAGAGTGACAGACTATAGGAGTCAATATGAAGTTCCACAAAAAGAGGTTTCGGATTCGATGGCACACAGTTGTACCTGTCATGCTCATGGTCGGGGGGATAGGCGTTTATGTTCAATCTGCACTGCAATTTGTCAGGGAGCATTCATCCAGACCATTGCCGTCTTCCTCTCTAACGATTAGTCCATTGAGTAGCCAATCGTTAAAGTCTACTTCTACCAAAGTTTTACCGGCTGCTGACAAAATTTTTTCAGAGCAAGAAATTCAAAAAGCAATAGCAGGTGAACCAAAGTTGGGATATTTACCTTATCCAGAGGGTAATCCTAACATAATGATAGGGATTGCGAGTTACAGAAAACAGGAAGACCAAGACTTTGAGCGACTCGCTCCTGACGCTGGATTAGCGCTGATGAAGCTGATCGAGGCAGCACGAAAAGATGGTGTATGGATTATCCCAATATCAGGTTTTCGTAGTAGTGCTGACCAGGAAAAACTATTCAATGCTCAGATTCAGCGAAGTGGTTCGCCAGAAGCTGCTGCTAAACAAATCGCTCCACCAGGCTATAGCGAACTTCAGACAGGCTACGCTGTTAACTTGGGCGATGGTCGTTCCCCTAAGCAAGATTTAACGGTGGAGTTTGCGAAAACCGATGCCTTCCGATGGTTAACGCTTCACGCTCAAGAGTATGGTTTTGAGTTGTCTTTTCCGGAAAATAATCCTCAAGGAGTCAGTTATCAACCTTGGCACTGGCGTTTTGTTGCTTCTCCAGAAGCCCAAGCGATTTTTAGTCGCTCAAAGTCAGGACAATGATAATTACATCAGTTTTTTACAGAAGTGAAGTACAGTTTGTAGGGGCGCACGGCTGTGCGCCCTGACGCAGGATATATTTCATCAAAAAAGCAAATTTACGAGTTCACTGTTGAATAATTTCATTCTTGGACGTATTGTTCCTTCTCGCTGGCAAGGGTGCTAACTCAGTGGGTAAGGATTGAGCGGCTCCCCAGTCGTTCAATAGGTTCTTTAATAGAAGTTGTTGCTCGTCGCTGAAGCCATCATAGTAGTTGCCGAAATTCATAATTGCAAACCACACAGTCCCTTGTTTCTGAGTAGGCAAGGCTCCAGCGATCGCATTGACATTCTGTAACTGCCCCGATTTAATCACTGATAATCGGGGTAGCCATCGTTGGTTTAGGATTCCTGGGTCTTGTCCGACAATGGCGAAGACATCCCCAATCGTCATCTGGTAAGGCTGAAGATAGCGCTCGATTGCCAGAAACATTACACAGGCAGCACGCGGAGAAACTCGCTTAAAGTCCGAACCAGTGAGTTGAATTTCTGATTGAGGAACTCCAGCTGATTCGGCTGATTTTTGTGCGATCGCTTGTAAGCCACCGACAGAGTCAATCAACATGGCGTTCATCATGTTGTTACTATACTCATTCATCGTCTTGAGCAGTTCGGCAAGCGGGGGAGAATAATGGCGCACTAAAGGTTTCACATTATTGGGAGTTGAAGGCATTACCCGCACTGAACCCGCGATCGCAAGTTGAGGTTTAGGGGTGCCTGGAGGTAAAGTCCGATACTCAGTTTGTGCTTCGGCT